>JAQUMZ010000189.1 GCA_028717865.1 Elusimicrobiota bacterium
GGCCGCTGAGATGGCTGTCGGCCGAGGCGCGCCGCACGTCCAGGCGCAGGTTGCGCAGCTTGGCCAGCGCCACGGCGTCGAGATAACGCAGCATCGGATGGATTCTACAAATATGCGCGGCGCCGCGCCCCGGTCCAGGGGACGCCGTCGCCGTCCCCAGAATTCGGCGCCCGAAGGGCGCCGAATCTGGCCGGACCCCTACAAGGGGTCCGGCCATTCCGTTGGGGTGGCCATTAAAATGTTACATGACGTTGCTATGGATGTTCGGCCGTCGGTGCTATCCTGCCTATATCATGGACAAGCCCAAAGCCCTGCTGCTGGAAAACATCCATCCCGACGCGCAGGCGGGCTTGGCCGCGGCGGGCTTCGCGGTCAGCCGCCGGCTCGAGGCGCCCGCCGAGGCCGAGCTGGCCGGACTGCTGCGCGGCGTGACGGTGCTGGGCGTGCGTTCGCGGACCCGCGTCACGCCGGCCGCCCTGGCCGCGGCGCCGAGCCTGCTGGCCGTGGGCTGCTTCTGCGTGGGCACGGACAACGTGGACTTGCGCGCCTGCAGCGAGCGCGGCAGCGCGGTCTTCAACGCTCCTTACGCCAATACCCGCAGCGTCGCCGAACTGGTCATCGGCGAGATCATCATGCTGCTGCGCGGGGCCTGCGACAAGAGCCGCAGCCTCCACGAAGGCGTCTGGAGCAAGTCCGGCGGCAGCGCCCGCGAGGCGCGGGGCAAGACCCTGGGCATAATCGGCTACGGCAATATCGGCGGCCAAGTGGGGCTGCTGGCCGAGGCCCTGGGCATGAAGGTGCTCTACTACGACCGCGTGGAAAAGCTTTCCCTCGGAGGCGCCGGGAAGGCCGGGTCCCAGGCCGAGGTCCTGCGCCGGGCCGACGTGGTGACCATCCACGTCGACGACGCGCCCGGCAACGCGGGCCTGATCGGCCCCAGGCAGCTGGAGCTGATGAGAAAGGGCGCGCTTCTGCTCAACCTCAGCCGCGGACGCATCGTGGAGCTCGGAGCCTTGGCGCTGGCCCTGCGCCGCGGGCGGCTGGCCGGCGCGGCCGTCGACGTTTTCCCCAACGAGCCGGCGCTAGACGGGAAGGGCTTTCGCACCCCGCTGCAGGGCCTGCGCAACGTGATCCTGACCCCGCACGTGGGCGGCAGCACCGCGGAGGCCCAGCGCGGCATCGCCGTCTGCGTTTCCGAGAAGCTGGCCGACTACGCCTTGCGCGGCGACACCTTCTACTGCGTCAACCTGCCGCAGCTGCGCCTGGGAACCCCGCGCCGAACGCGCCGGGTCCTGCACATACACCGCAACGTCCCGGGAGTGATGTCCCAGATCAACACGGTCATGGCCGCGCACGACATCAACATATCCGGCCAGGCCCTGCAGACCGACGACCGCGTCGGCTACGCCGTCACCGACATCCCGCGGCGCTTCAACCCGGACGTCCTGGCCGCCCTGGCCCGCATCCCCGAAACCATCCGCCTGCGCCTGCTTTAGCCTGTGCACAACCGTGCCAGGCATTGCATAATTGCATATCTTAGGGGACGCGACGACGCAATGCCTGGCGCCAATTTCATAGAATAAGCGACATGCCAGATTCGGAACCGACCGAAACCGAGGACGCGGCCGAGGAGAGGCGCGGCCGCGAATCGACCCTGCACCCGGAGCGCATCCCCTACCGCGGCCCGATCTTCCACTTCTACTGGCCCTTCACCCGCTACATCGTCACCAGCTTCTCCGCCCTGGCGGCCATGTTCTTCTTCAAGGTCCTCAACCGCACCATCATCATCGGCAAGGAAAACGTCGGCATTAACAGCAACACCTTGCTGCTGCCTAACCACCAAAGCATGATCGACGGCTTCCTCGTGGGGACCTTCGTCTATTTCCCGCGCTCGCTGCTGCGCCCGAACCTTTTCCCTTGGCTGCCGGCGGCCTGGGAGAACTTCTTCGAGAATCCGCTCATGCGGTGGTTCTCCGACAATTGGCGCTGCATACCGGTCAAGAAGGGGCGCAAGGACGTCGGCGCCATGCTGCGCATGGAAGCCTGCCTGCGCGACGGCACCATGATCGTATTCCCCGAGGGGACGCGCACGCGCGACGGCAGCCTCCTGCCGCCGCGCTCGGGCATCGGCTACGTCATGCTCAAGACCCGCCCCAAGGCCATCCCGGTCTGCATGGACGGCATGAACGGCCTACAGCCGGTGGGCCATTTCTGGCCCCGGGTTTTCCGCACCATTTTGCTCTATTACGGCCGGCCCGTGGACCTCTCCGAGTGCTATGACCGGCCCATCAATCGCGAGACGGCCGAGGCGGCCATCCAAAAGGTATTCGGAGAGGTCGGGGTCCTGCACGCGAAACTCGCGCGCTACCGGCGCTACCGGCAGCACGTCCTATCCAGGAAGTCCTGGCTCTACAAGCTCTACCGTCCCTGAGCCGCGGCGCGCGAGAGCACGGCCGGGCGCCCAGCGTCGAGGATGCGGTAGGTCATGAGCTTGATGCGGTCGTTTATCAGGAACCATGCCGCGGCGTATAGCCAGACGAATCCGGCCCAGGACCAGCCGATGGGGGCCATGAAGACGCCGTAAACCGCCAGGAGGGTGGCCGCGACCTGGGTGCCGACCACGGCCGCGATGAGAATGTTCGCCGGCCGGGAGGCCCAAAATGAGCCCCGGGTGCGGGTGAGGAAAATGGTCAAATGCCCCGCCACGGACAGCTTCAGGTAGATGAGCGTCCGGACAAAGTCGCGCTCCAGGTGGAAGACCTTCTCTCCGATGTAGAACAAGCCGAAGGAGGCGACGACTCCGATGACGCCCAGCGCCGCGGCCACGACCAGGACCTCGCGCATGTTCCAGGCCTCGGGCCGGTCCGAGACCGACGCGTTGTCGTAGGCGATGGAAAGGATGGCCCCGTCGTTGAGCAGGGCCAGCAGCACGATCATCACCGCCGTCACCGGGTAGAAATTAAAGACCAGGATGGACAGCGTCATAAACAGAAGCACGCGTATGGTCTCGGCGATCCGGTAGATCGCGTAGCTGTTCATCCTCTGGAAGGTTCTACGGCTCTCCCTGACCGCGTCTATGATCACCGAAAGGCCGGGCGTCAGCAGCACGATGGCGGCAGCGGCCCGCGCCGCGTCGGTGGCGCCCGCGACGGCGATGCCGCAGTCCGCCTTCTTTAGGGCGGGGGCGTCGTTGACCCCGTCTCCGGTCATGCCCACGATGTGGCCGTAGCGCTGCAGGACGTCCACGATGTGGAACTTGTGCTCCGGATAGACCTGCGCGAAGCCGTCCGCCCGCTCGATGGCCTGGGCCAGGGGCGCCTCCTCGTGATGACGCACTTCTCCGAAGATGCCCGCGTCCATAAAATCGGCGCCGAGCCTCAATTGCGCCGCGGTCTCCCGGGCTATGGCCAACTGGTCGCCAGTGACCATCTTTACCCTGATGCCCATGCCGCGCGCCGCCGCGACGGTCGCGCGGGAGTCCTCGCGCGGCGGATCGAAGAGCGGCAGCACGCCCAGGAAGCGCCAAGGCCCGCCGCCCTCGGCCCGCGCCACGCCCAGGGAACGGAAGCCCCGCGCCGCGTTGGCGTTCACTACGGCCTCGACCGCGTCGTGGACTTGCGCCGCGTCGGCCGCCAGGGACAGGATAACCTGGGGCGCGCCCTTGGCGACCTTGAAGGTCGCGCCGTCGGGGCCCTTGACGACGGCCTCGGTGCGCTTGCGCACGGGATCGAAGGGCTGAAAATGGACCTCCTGGTATACACGCAATGCCGCCTCGTCCTTGAGCCCCTGCAGCACGGCCAGGTCTATGGCGTCCTGATTCTCGCGCCGCGAGGCCAGGGCGGCGCTGAGCAGCAGTTCATCAGCCGTCGCGGCGCCCACGCATTTCGGCTCGCCCAGGGTCAGCCTGTTCTGGGTAAGGGTGCCCGTCTTGTCGGTGCAGAGGACGTCGATGCCGGCCAGTTCCTCCACGGAGGCCAGGCGGCTGACGATGGCCTCCTTGGCGGCCAGCAGGCGCGCGCCCACGGCCATGGTCACGGACAGCACCGTGGGCATGGCCACGGGAATGGCGGCCACGGTCAGGACCAGGGCGAACTGAAGGGTCGTGATCATGGGATCGCCCCGGAACAAAGCCACGACCAGGATCAAGGCCACCAGCGCCAGGGCCAGCAGGATCAGGAAGTCGCCTATCTTGAGCACGGCGCGCTGGAAGTGGCTGACCGTGCGCGCCTCCCGGACCAGTTGCGCGGTTTTTCCGAAATAGGTCGCCGCGCCCGTGGCGTAGACCACGGCGAGGCTCTCGCCCTGCCTGAGGATGGAGCCCGAAAAAACCGCCTCGCCCGTCTTTCGCTCCACGGGCAGCGACTCTCCGGTCAAGGCGGACTGGTCCACCTCGATGGGATCGCCCTCCAGCAGGCGCGCGTCGGCCGGGATAATGTCGCCCATGCGCACCCGGATGACGTCGCCGGGCACCAGCTCGCGGGCCGGCGCGGCCAGCCAGCCGCCGCCGCGCCTGACCCGGGCCTGCACGGCCAGCTTGGCCTTTAGGGCGGCGACGGCGTTTCCGGCCTGGTATTCCTCCCAGAAGCCGACCGCGGCGTTGGCCAGGAGCAGGACCACGATGATGCAGAAATCCGGCCAATGCCGGACCAGGACGGAGAGCACCGCGGCCGCGACGATCATTCCCGGGATGGGCCCCCAGAAATACCCCAGGAATTTCAGCCAGGGACGCGTCTCTTTCTCGGATATCTCGTTGTAGCCGAACCTCTCCAACCGGCGACGAGCCTCCGGCGCGGCCAGTCCGTCGCGGGATGCGCCCAGCTTCTCCAGCAGCAGAGGCAGGGGCAGGGATTTGAGATCCGCGGCCGGAGCCTGTCCCATGCTCAATCCCCTGCGGGCCCGGCCGCCGCCTGACCGCCCTTCTTTTCCCAGGCCGTCCGGATGGTTGACAGCTGAGCCTCCCGGTCCAACCCGGCGGTGTTGAGGGTCAGGTCGTAGAGAAGCGGGTCGAGGACCTCCTCGTGAAAATGCTGCCGGATGAACGCGCGTCTCTCGGATTCCACCCTCACGACCAGGCGCTCCGCCTCCTTGCGACCCAGGCCGTCCCGCGACATGATGGCGCGGATGCGGTCCTCGCGCGGGGCGATGAGCAGGACTCTCAGGCAGGAGTCCGGCGGCAGAATGAGCGCGGCGCCCCGCCCCAGGATGATCGCGCGTCCGTGCACGGCAATGGCCATGAGCGTCCTGGAGAGGTGATGGGCGTACTCGCCGCCGATGAAGCGTCCCGTAAAAAGCGACTCGATCCACTCGGAAATGGCGGACTGGGCCTTTTCGTCCACGCTCCTCAGCATGGCCTCGCTGAGATGCGCGCTTTGCGCCACTTTATGAAGCAGTTCCTTCCCGAACAAATCGAACCCGAGGCGCCGCGCGAGCGCCAGGGCCAGGGCGCCCCCGCCGCAGCCCGGCATGCGGGATATGGCGATGGCCGGCTGGCGCGCGCGTTCCCGCACCGGCGCGGAGCGCCGTGCCTGCCAGCGCTGCACTTGCTCCTTTACCAGTTCGTCCAGGGGATGCGATTCATGCACAAATACGAATTATGCTACAAACGGCAGCCCAAGGCTATTGCGGAGACGCAACGCATTTGTGACGCGCGTGAAGAGGGGGGATTCTATGTTCATGCGCCAGGCTTCCCCCAGCAACGCAGGGGATGAGCCTCGAAGCCTGGCACCTAGACGCCTTGCTCGGCGC
>JAQUMZ010000190.1 GCA_028717865.1 Elusimicrobiota bacterium
TTCGCCGTGCTGGGCGCCGGCGCCGCGGCCGCCGTTTTGCCCTGGCTGGGGCTCAGACGCGCCCAACCCGAGGGCCTACCCGACTGGCTGGCTCGCCGGCGGCGCCCCCTGCTCATGCTGGCCGGCTGCGCGGCGGGCCTGCTGGCCGCGGAGTGGGCGGCGCGGGCGGAGGGCTTTACGGTCGTAGACCTGCTGGACGACTTCAAGGGCAGCGGCCTGGGCGCCGAGCGCCTGCGCGTGAGCGCGGACGACTGGCATCCCAACGCCTAAGGACACCGTCTGGCGGCGCGGGCCTTGCTCCGGGTTCTAGCGCCGGCTAAGTCAGACGCCTTATAGCAGCGGCCGCGCGCGGGAAGCGCCGAAGCAGCGCGTCGCGCTTGCCCAGCTCGAAATCGGCGAAGTCGAAACCGGGCGCTACCGTGCAGCCGACCAAACAGAAGCCGCTGCCGGGGCTGGGAGCCGCCCCGAACCAGCGCCCGGCCGCGACCGCATGCTGCAGGCGCTGGCCGCGCCGGACATCGGGGCCAAGGACGATGCGGCGCGGGATTCCGGAGGGGGGAATCTCCGTCAAGGTCAGCGGCCCGCCAAGATGGAAGTGCCAGAGCTCGTCCGAGGCGACGCGGTGCAAAAGCGAACGTTCGCCCTCGCGCAGGAGAAACAGGATCGCCGTGGCGTAGCGGCGCGCGCCCCGGTAGCGCCGCGGCAAGGCGCGGGCCGGGATGCGTCCCTTGGCCCGGTAGGTTTCCCGGTACCAGCCGCCCTCGGGATGGGGTTTTAGGCCGAGAATCCGGATCAGTTCCTCGGCCCGCACAAGCTACTTCCTCGCGGCGAACGCGAAGTGGAGGAAATAGCGGTCAAGGCCCGGCCAGTCGGAGCCGTATTCGCGGCCGCCGAGCCATGCGTCGCAAACCATATCCCGCGCGCGGGCGAGTTCCTTGCGCCGGCGCGACCAGCGCGGATCCCGCAACGTAAGGTCCAGAAGCTCCAGCGCCCGGATCACGGCTTGATCGTAGAGCCTGGCGTCCTTGTCCTTCCAGCGGCGCGCCCGGCTGACCTCGCTGCCGACGTTGCCCAACTGCTGGACCAGCGACAGCCTGCCCCAGCCGCCCGCGGCCAAGCCGGGATGGAACGCCGCCGTCACGGCCGGATCATCCTTTCTATGAAGCCTTCGATGCGCGCCCGCAGGGAAGGATCTTCCACTCCGCGCGAGTGGTTATTATGAGAAGGCCGCACGTTGATCATGGAGTCGAATTCCAGGCGCTCCGCCGCCGGCTTATCCGGATAGATGTTGATGCCCCAAATATTTTCCTGGCTGGAACCGTCCTCCAGCAGCGCGGCCTCCTCGTCGGCATGAAGCTCCCCGCCCAAGGCCATGATCCCGCGCTCGACGTCAACCGCGGCCTTTATCATGTCGCCGAACTGGGCCTTGGCCATGGCGGAGACTTCCGTCCAGGCTATCGGCGACCTCAGAAGCTTGATTTCCATGGTCCTATCCTCGCCTGAGCATATTAGAACTTGCCCGGCACGCGAATCAACGGCCGGCCGGAACCTGGAAGGAGCGCAGGAACTCGTCGAAAGCGGGCGAGGCCGCGCCGTCCGCGGGCCAGGCATGCTCCAGGGAGAAGAAGCCTCCGGGGACCGCAACCACCACGACGCGTTGGGCCACCCGTGAACGGCCGTTGGGCGACGGACGCTCGGCCGTGACTTCAAGCCCGCTGGCCGCGCCCACCCGGACCGGGCGGGGGGAGAACGGCCCCGGGCCCGAGATTGGGCCGGCCAGGTAGGCGCGGCCGGCCGAGGCGGGGTCGGTCGCGGCATGGAAGTAGACCCCGATCAACTCCGAGAAGGGCCTCGATCCTTGCGGCGGGCCGAAGAAGGCGGCCTTGCGGCTCTCCCCGGGAGATTCGTCGACCCTCCAACCCGCGGGCAGCAGCGCCGAGAAGCTGCCGTCCGGGGCGCGATATGAGACGGGCTCGTCCGGTTTGGGCGCGCGGCCGCAGGCCGCGGCCAACAGCACGGCAAGGAAAAACGCGCGTCTCATGGCAGGCTCTCCCGCTTCAATTGTCTGACCCGCTCCCGCAGAGGATCGTCCGGCGGCAAATACTCGCACCAGGCTTCCGCCATCTTGAAAAATCCATCCTTATTTTCGCGATTCGGCTCGGCTTGCGCGCTTTCAAGGAGGACGGGCACGAAGAGACGCACGTCGCGCCGGGCCGCCTCGAAGAGCTCCCAGGACCACGATTTGCCCGGCTGCAGCACGGCTCTCAGGGTGCAGAAGGCGTTATTGCGCTCCTGGAGGGACAACTTCCGATGATCGTATATCAAAAGCGCCTCGGTCTGTGAGATGGCGCGAACCCAGCGAGGTTTGTCGTCATCCAAGGCAGGCGCGGATTGCAGGATGCGCAAAGCCATATCCGGACGACCATTCTCAGCCAGCCCGTCGACCACCTCGCGGCGAAGGCTAGGCAACTTGCTTTTTACGAAGTCCTTTTCACGAGCGCGAACGTCTACGGTCTTCAACTTCAAGGCCTCTTCGCCTCGGGAAAAGCCGGCCAGCTTAAGCTTCTGGACCAGCCAGGAGAAGGCGCTTTCTCCGGCCAGCTTGCGCGCGGCCGTGACCCGCTGACGCTGGAGTTCGGCCACATCCGAAAATTCCTGGCTGCCCGCGAACGTGCTCAGATACTGGCGCGATATGCCGTCGCGGAAGCTGTCGTAATCCACGAGCATGGGCAGGCACCTATCGGCCATATAAGCCTTTTGCCGCAGCAGAGAGGGCTCGCGCGAAACCTTGTCCAAGAAATAGCGGCAGTCTTCGCGATACGCCTCGTGCTCGTCGGACATAGGATTGACCCCAGCTATATTGTCGCGCACCATTTCGACATTAAAATCATCCCGGCGTCCCTGCCAAACGTGGATCAACTCGTGAAAAAAGATCTCATCGGTCTCGTCAAGCAAGCGGCCCCGCGCCTCGGGATGGTCCAAGAGATATTTCAAGAACAGTTTTTTATCGGAAAATTCCTTGGCGCGGCGATCCCGTTCCTCGGTGGGCAGGGACGCCAGGATTACCGCCGCCGCCTGCCACGAATCCTGGACCAGGCCGCCGTTATTCGAGGCGATGGCCGCCGCATCGCCGGGCGGACGCTGGGAAAGTTTAAGAATCAAGATCGGCGGCAGCCGCACGGTCCCGTCCTGGCCGCGATAATGCTCCAGCAACTCGCGCCCGGGCCCGGCGCAGGCGAACCTGGCCTCGAGTTCAACGGCAAGCCTCTGGCCAAGCCGCTCTTCAAGCGGCGCCGCGTAGCCCGTGTCCGGCGCGGGCCGGGTCCAACCGGAAACGGGCAGAGCGGATTGCAACAAGCCGGAGAAAGCGCGCTGTCCGTCGAAAAAACGAGTCGAGTTCAAATAGGCCGAGTCAACGAGGCCGGACAATTCCCCGACCTTCGGAGCTTGGGCGCCGAAAAGCAGCTGGCGCAGCGCGGGCGGAAGCTCCACGCCCGCCTTCTCCAAGGTCTTGATCCGGTCGATTATCCTGGAAGGGACAGGGAGCTGCGGGTCATGGCCCTTGAGCAGCAACTTGAGATTGGCGAGAGCCTGGTGCTCGAAGTCTTTCTTATGCATCCCGCGATAAGCCGCGATCTCAAGCCGACTGACCGGCTCCCCGTCCGGCGCCAGGAAACGGCAGGTCGCCTCGTCGAGGCGCATGCCCTGCGTCTTGAGGTACTTCCAAATGTTCTCGTCCAGGGCCTCGGTTGAGGCATCGAAAGGTTCGCGCATGCGCCGGACCTCGGCCTCGGACACGGGCCGGTCCTGGCCGTCGAGCAGCCGGCCGGAACGGTCGACCTTATAGCCAAGCAAACGCCAATAGCCGGCTTCGACCTCGGCGATGGGCTTCTCATAAGGCGGGCCCGACGTGATCGGCGCGGACGGCGGGCCGGCGCCAACGCAGCGGCCGGCATCGAGCCGAGGCTCCGCGGCGGCGGCCAAGCTGGAAAAAAGGACAGCCGCCAAGGGCAACAGCCGCAGCGCGGGATGGAGGGGGGCCACGACGAAAGTATATCCCCGGAGCCCGGCATTTTCAATGCCTGGAACGGAAACCGCGGGTTAAGGCGAAACGAGGCTCCAGCCCTCGGCCGCCAGGCGCAATTCGGCCGGCTCGGCGCGGTGCTCCGGGCCCAGGCAGGGGCGCCGGCAGCGCTCGACGCGGATCGTCTTGTCGTCGAGCCAGACCGGCGGACGCCACGGCCCCCAATCCCCGGGCTCCACGGAATGCTCCACCTCCCACAGCCCGCCCCGGCGCTTGAAGACCTGCACCCGGTTGGGATTGTACTGCGCGTCCAGGTCGAGCGAGGCGGTGGCTAGGCGCGAGCCGTCCGGGGAAACCGCCGGCTCGGCGTCGAGCTGCGTGCGCGCGCCCGAGGCGGCGTCGATGAGCATGCGGGCGTCGCCCTCGAAGCCCTGGACATGGACCAGATATTGCCCGATCCGCGGCAGCAGCCTCAGGAAGCTGTAAGCCAGGCGCTCCTCCGAGCCCGGATCGCCCGAATCCGCGAGCACCACCGTGCCGGATGAGGTCTTGATCCTAAGAACGGCTCCTTTCCGCCAGGCCACGCCGGCGAATTGCGGCAGCCGGGCCTTCTCCACGGCCTGGGCGCAGGCGTAGGAGTTGTCCAGCCCGGCGCAGACGGCCTCGCCGAAGGGGGCGGCGGCCGGCTCGGGCCGGGCGGAGGCGCGCCGCGGCGGACCCGCGCAGCCGACGCCGCATAAAAGACACGCGGCCACGATGCATGGGAACGAGTTGCGCACCATGAACGTAATTCTACAATATGGCTGAACCGCTTGGGTTTGACCCGGCCTTGACCCGGCACCGCTAGAATGGCTCCATGGCCGAGGCGCCGCGCTACGTCTGCCCCATGCACCCGCAGATCGTCCGCGACGCGCCCGGGGAATGCCCGGAATGCGGCATGGCCCTGGAGCCGGCGCGGGGCGCCGTCGCGGCCGAGGCGAACCCCGAACTGTCCGACATGCGGCGGCGGCTGCGCCTGAGCCTGGCGCCGACCGCGGCCTTGCTGGTCCTGGCCATGGCTCCCGGCTTCGGAGCGCCGTCCCGGACCCTCGATTGGCTCGAGCTGGTCCTGGCCACGCCCGTGGTCCTCTGGTGCGGCCGGCCGCTGCTGGCGAAAGCCTGGCGGTCCGTGGAGAACCGCAGTCCCAACATGTTCACCCTCATCGGGCTGGGCGTGGCCGCGGCCTATCTCTACAGCGCGGCCGCGGCTCTGCGGCCAGAGGTTTTTCCCGCGGCGTTTCGCGAGCCGGGGGGAACCGTCGCGGTTTATTTCGAGGCCGCGGCCACGATCGTGACCCTGGTCCTGCTGGGCCAGACCCTCGAGCTTTCGGCCCGCAGCCGGACCGGCGCCGCCATCCGGGCCTTGTACGGCCTGGCCCCCAAGAGCGCCCGGAGGCTCGGTCCGGACGGCTCCGAGGCCGACGTCGCGCTCGGCGCGGTCCGGCCCGGCGACCGCCTGCGGGTGCGGCCCGGCGAGAAGATACCCGTAGACGGGATCGTCGTGGACGGCTCGAGCTCGGTAGACGAATCCATGCTCACCGGCGAGCCCGTACCCGCCGCCAAGCGCCCCGGCGACCCGGTCACGGGAGCCACGGTCAACGGCTCGGGCGCGCTGGTCATGGAGGCCC
>JAQUMZ010000191.1 GCA_028717865.1 Elusimicrobiota bacterium
TACCTCGACGATCTGCTGGCCCCCGTGCCCTGGGCCGACGACGCCCGCCGAAAGACGCGCGCCCTGCTCCAAAGCGGCGACGGCGCCGCCTGCTACGAGCGCCTGCTGGCCTTCGTCCACGTCTACGTAGAGGAGTTGCGGGGGCGCATCGATGCGGCGGACCTCAGCCGCTGGGTCCGGCGGGCGCGCATCTACGAGATATTCCCCCGCGCCTTCAATCTGCCCGGCCGGCGCGCGGCCCTGGGCCGGCCGGCCGGCGCCCGGCGGCCTTTCTTCGCCGATTTCTCCACGCAGGACATCCTGGACATCAAGGCGATGGGCTTCGACGCGCTTTGGCCGATGGGCATCTTTCCCATCGGCCGGCGCGGCCGGACCGGCAGCGGGGGCGGTTCGCCTTACTCGATCCGCGACCATGAGCGGATCAACCCCGAGCTCGGCTCGGAGGAGGATTTTCGCGGTTTCGTGGAACGCGCCCACCGCGCCGACATGCGCGTCATCGTCGATTTCGTCCCCAACCACACCTCGCTCGACTCGGAGCTGCTGGCGGCCCATCCCGATTTCTTCATGCGCAAGCCGGCCTCCGGCGGCGACTGTTTCCCCGTCGCGGCTTCCCCCGCGGGCGAGCCGCTCTGGATACGCCACGGCGGCTACGGCATATTCGGCGGAGTCGATTCCTGGATAGACACCGCCCAGCTGGATTACTCCAGCCCGGACCTGCGCCGCCGGATGACGAGCATCGCCTCCGGCTGGGTGGAGCGCTTCGGGGTGGACGGCTTCCGCGTGGACATGGCCTACCTGGACCTCAACGCCAATTTCAGCCGCACCTGGGGCGTGCGCACGCCGGAAAGCGAATTCATGGAGGAGCTGATCACCACGGTCAAATGCGCCCACCCCGCCACGGCCTTCATCGCCGAGAGCTACGACAACTGGGACGAGCTCTCCGCGGCCGGCTTCGACCTTATCTATGGGAAGAACAACATGCGGCGCGCGGGCGGGCACGAGGGCTGGTACGATGCCCTGCAAAGCCGCTCCCCGGGCTGGATCCGCGCCGCCCTCGAACGGGCGGAGTTCCTGCGCTGGCAGAAGGGAGGCGCCGACCGGCTCGACTTCATCGGCAACCACGACGAGCCTTCGCCGCGCCGCGCCTTCGGGCCCTGGATGAAGGGCGCCGCCTTCCTGACCCTCATGCTTCCCGGCAGCGAACTTTTCTACGGCTCCCAGGAAGTCGGCTTCGACCGCCCCGACGCGCGCGAGCCCAAGTCCATACCCTTCTGCGCGCCGGTCGAGGTGGATTGGCAAGGCGCGGACCCCGACGCGGCCCGGTTCTTCCAAGAGGCGTTCGCGGCGGCGGCGGCCGTGCGCCGCAGGCTGGGCGAGCCGCTCCTGCGCGTCCTGCGGCCCGAGGGCGAGACGCCTTGGGTCGGCCTGCGCCTGGCCGACCCGCAAGGCCGGGGGCGCGACGCGCTGGTTTTCGCCAATCCCACGGACCGCCCCGCGGCAGTGGACTTCCGCGACCCGGAGTCGGGGCTGGCCTGGCGCGGCGAGCTGCCCGCCTGCGGCTACGTCCTGGTCGGCTTCTAACCCTAATCCCCCGATTGGATCGCCGGATCACACGCATCCGGCCGGGGAATCCGGGCCAAGCAAAACCAGATTGCGCAATTGTGTCCCGGCCGGCATTCCCGGGTCCTTTGTCAAGCTTTTTTTGCGTTTAGAACCTCGAAGCCCGCCGCGCGGCGAGCCAGTTTCTCGACGAGGATTCCGGACGGGAACGAACCCGGACCACAGGTCCTACCCGAGGCCTAGGTCTTTTGGGCCCGGCTTGTAGTATAATCGCCTCCAGCCGTCGTTCGCCGCCGCGGCCAGCGCCGGGCGCGAATGGCGTCAAATCGGAGGTGTGAATGCTCAAGAAACTGTTCGTGGGAATCGTGGCCTGCGCGTCGCTGCTTGGCGCCGGGAACGCCGCCGCGGAGAAGTTCGACTTCGACCAAGGCGTGAGCGTAAAGGACATCGTGGCGCGCGTCCAGGCCGAGACCGCCCGCTTAGCCGCGCCGAAGGCGGGCAAGGCGAGTTGGACCGTCATGGTCTATATCAACGCCAAGAACAACCTGGAGTCGTACGGGCTCAAGGACGTCAACGAGATGGAACTGGTCGGCTCCACGGACAAAGTCAAGATCGCCGTCGAACTGGGCCGCATCCAGGGCTTCGACAGCTCGGACGGCAACTGGACGGGCCAGCGCCGCTACATCATCGCCAAGGACAAAGACACCTCCAAGGTCACCAGCCCGGTCCTGCAGGAGATTCCGAAAGCCGACATGGGCAGTTGGAACCACCTCGTCGAGTTCGCGAATTGGGCCCGGGACAACGCCCCGGCCGACCACTACATGCTAGTAGTCTGGAACCACGGCAGCGGCTGGAACAAGGCGGCGCGCCGCGGCAGCGTCGTAGTAACCGGGATATCCTACGACGATGAAACCGGCAACCACATGACCACGCAGGACCTGGGCCAGGCCCTGGCGGCGCTGGGCAAGATCGACATCTACGCCTCCGACGCCTGCCTCATGCAGATGGCCGAAGTGGGCTACCAGATCAAGGACCACGTCGACTACATCGTGCAGTCGGAGGAGACCGAGCCCGGCGACGGCTACACCTACGACACCATGCTGGCCCCCCTGGCGGCCAAGCCCGCGATGTCGTCGGCGGAGCTGGCCAAGGTCGCGGTGGACGCCTACACCGCCCATTACACGAGCCTCGGACAGGGCGCCACGCAGTCCGCGGTCAAGGCCTCGGCTCTCGGCCGGCTGCTGGCCATGCTCGGCGAATGGACCGAGGCCGTCATCGCCGCCAATGAGACCGCCGCGGTCAAGGCCGCGCGCAACCAGACGCAGGACTTCTACTACACCGACAACAAGGATCTCCTGCACTTCGTCAAGCTCCTGACCGCGGGCTCCAAGAACGAGGCGGTCAAGAGCAAGGGCGCCGAGTTGGAGAGATTCCTGGCCAACGAGGTCATAACGGCCAACGCCGCTACGGGCAGCAACTACCAGAACGCCCTCGGCCTGGCGATCTACCTGCCCAGCTACGGCTACGACTCCGACTACGACGCCCTCGCCTGGGCCAAGGGCGGCTGGGCGAAGTTCGTCAAGTGGCAGAAGGACATCCGAGACGGCCAGGACGTCGCGCAAAAATAAGGCCTATCAAGAAAAGGCCCCCGCCGCCAAGCGGCGGGGGCCTTTTTATTGCCCGGGGCCGCAGCCGTTAAATCCCCTCGCGATCCGCCAGGATCGCGAGGCCGGCCCGACTATTCCTTGGTCGGGCCGATAGTATGAAGTTCGGGGAAATGGACGAGATTGCGCCCAACTCTTCGGATCCGCATACCGCCTGGCGCGCGCACGAGGAATAGGGCGCGCGCGGGTTCGCGCGCCGGACGGCCGCGCGCGAACCTTGGTACGGCGGGAGCCCGCGATGGGAGGCTTTGCTGCGGCCACAGCCGTCAACTCCCTCGCGATCCGCCAGGATCGCGAGGCCGGCCCGACTATTCCCTAGTCGGGCCGATAGTATGAAGTTCGGGGAAATGGGCGAGATTGCGCCCAGCTCTTCGGTTCCGCATACCGCCTTGCGCGCGCACGAGGAACAGGGCGCGCGCGGGTTCGCGCGCCGCACGGCCGCGCGCGAACCTTGGTACAACAGGGGGCCACGATGGGAGGCTTTGCCGCGGCCACAGCCGTTAAACCCCTCGCGATCCGCCAGGATCGCGAGGCCGGCCCGACTATTCCTTGGTCGGGCCGATAGTATGAAGTTCGGGGAAATGGGCGAGATTGCGCCCAGCTCTTCGGTTCCGCATACCGCCTCGCGCGCGCGAACCTTTTACAGAAAAGCAAAAAAAGCCAAGCCCGTCCCCTAGTATAATAGAGCCCATGGCCGATGCGGATGAAGCGCGCTACGCCGACCTGCGCCGGCGGATGGTCGAGGACGCGGCCGACTACTCGGCGGCCCACCCGATCCGCGACCGGAACGTGCTCGACGCCATGCTCCAGGTCCCCCGCCACGAATTCGTGTCCGAAAGCCTGCGCCACCTGGCCTACGCCGACATGCCGCTGGCCATCGGCGAGGGCCAGACCATCTCCCAACCATTCATGGTCGCCTACATGATCCAGCTGCTGGAGCTCAAGCCCGCCGACCGCGTGCTCGAGGTCGGAACAGGCTCAGGCTACCAAACCGCCATACTCTCGCGCCTCGCGGGGGAAGTCTTCACCGTCGAAATCCACGAATCCCTAAGCCGCGACGCCGCGGCCCGGCTCGAGCGCCTGGGCTGCGCCAACGTCCGGACCCGCATCGGCGACGGCAGCCTGGGCTGGCCCGAAGCCGCGCCTTTCGACGCGATCATCGCGACCTGCGCCCCCGCGCGCATACCGCCGCCCCTGCTCGATCAGCTCAAGACGGGCGGCCGCATGGTCATACCCGTAGGCACGCGGGACCGCCTGGGCGGCCAGGAACTCGTGCTCGCGCGCAAAACCGCCGCGGGGACGGAGTTCGACCGGCGCATGGAGGTGCGCTTCGTCCCCATGACCGGCCGGTCCGAAGCCGAACCGGCTTCTTAAGGAAGCAGTTGCGCCGTCTTGACGGAATCCAGCAAGGGGAAGTCCCGCTTCAAATAGGAATTTCCCTCCATCTGGATTCGCCCCTGATCGGGTCCCCGGCCGTTGGGCGGGGCGTCGCCGTAGCCCTTGTAAAGGGCGTCGACGACATCCATGCCCTCCACGACCTGTCCGAAGGGCGTAAATCCCATGGAGTCAAGCCGGCCGTTGTCGGCGTAGTTGATGAAGACCTGGGTCGTGCGGGTGTTGGGGCCGGCCGTGGCGAAAGTGATGAAGCCGCGCTTGTTGGATTGACCCGCGGCCGGATCGTCGGCGATGGCGGCCTGCCGCCAGACGCCGTTGACGTCCGGCGAGCCGTTGAGGCCGAACTGGACCATGAAGCCCTCCACGGCCCGGAAGAAGACCTCGCCGTCGAAAAATCCGACCTTGACCAGGTTGTAGAAGCGGTCGGCGCCGTTGGGAGCCCAGTCACGATGGACTTCCACGACGAAGTCGCCCTTGGTGGTGGAGAATCTGGCCTTGTAGACCGCGGGCGCACGCTCCATGGCCTTCTGCGGAAAAAGCAGGGCATCCGAGACCGGGGCCGGCGCGGCCGGAGCCGAAACCGCCGGAGCCGGTTCGGGCGTAACGGCGGGAGTCTCGACCGGCTTCTTGCTGCAGCCAGCCAGGACGACCAAAGCGAACAATGCGGACAAGGCCTTTTTCATGTCTCCTCCAATGCGCTGGTTATAAATTGCCAGTTTTCCGCGCGCCTCGTCAACGGTGCGCAACGGCGCCCGGCATCGCCTTATGGCATTATTCGTGCAATTTGCGCAGCGCCCGGCGCCGCAAAAAATAATAGAATGCCCCGCTGCCATGACCCTCGAACTGCTCACCATGGCCGGCCTGGCCGTGATCATGGGACTGGTCTTGCTCCTGCCTTTCTCGGTCAAGAAAGTCGAGGAGGAACTCGAGGCATTTCTTTTCGTGATGGGCGTGCTGGCGGCCGCCGTCTCCGGCCGCTGGAGCCTCCACCTGGCGCATGAGGCGCTCGTCGAGCCGGTCAAGATATCCGCGGCCGTGCTCATAGTGGGATTCGGCTTCCGGGAG
>JAQUMZ010000192.1 GCA_028717865.1 Elusimicrobiota bacterium
ATCATCTCGGCGCCCTCGGGCACGGGCAAGTCCACCGTCTGCCGCAAGCTCATGCAGCGCCGCAAGGATCTGCGCTATTCCGTTTCCTGCACGACGCGGGCGCCCCGGCCCGGGGAGCGCGACGGCCGGCATTACCACTTCCTGGCCCACGAGGAGTTCAAGCGTCGCATCCGGCGCCACGAGTTCCTGGAATGGGCCCTGGTGCACGGCCAATACTACGGCACGCCCCGGCGTTTCATAGAGCAATGCCGTGCCGAAGGGCGTTTCGTGCTGCTGGCCATAGACGTCCAGGGCGCGGCCGCCGTGCGCCGCAAGATCCCGGATTCCGTGCTCGTGTTCCTGGTCCCGCCTTCCTGGGAGGCCTTGCGCGCGCGCCTGGCCGGGCGGCGGGACGACGCGGATTCCGTGGCCGTGCGCCTGGCCAACGCGCGCTGCGAATTGCGCGAGGCCAGGAAGTACGATTATGTCGTGGTCAACGACGATTTGGAACGCGCCGCCGATGAGGTCGAATGCATCCTGACCGCGGAGAGCCTCAAGACCGCGCGTCTGGAGTTGTCCGGCCTTCCGCTCTTGGCGGGGGATGAGCCGGCCGGGTGCCGCGCCGCGACGGAGCCTCGCGGCGGGGAACTTCCGAGAGAATAATATTCCCGCAGGAGAAAGGATCATGTCCAAGAAAGAAGCCAAGCCCCAGCCGGAAGCGGTCAAGTCCGTCGAGGAGCTGATCCTTGACTACCAGCGCGACAAGTATTCCGTGATCCCCTTGGCCGCGGCGTGGGCCAAGGAACTGCGCCGCAAGGAAGAGAATCGGCACATGACCGCCAACGAAATATTGGAGGCGGCCTTGGCGGCGGTGCGCAGCGGCTAGGTGTACTGGAAGAATATAAAGAAGCTCGTGACTCCCGCGGGGCCGCTGCCCCCCCTCGAGGCCGGCAAGAAGCCCAAGTAGCCAGGCGCCCGTGCGGACCGAGCTCCTCGAGTTGTCCCGGCGCCTGCGCCGGCGCGTCCGGGACGATCGCGCGGCGGCGTGGAAGTTGTCGCCCGCCGCCGAGTCCGGCGCCGCGTCGGACCCCGCTCTGCGGCTGCGCCGCTTGGCCGAGCGCATCGAGGCCTGCCGGCTCTGCGGGCTGGGCGCCGCGCGCATCAAGTCCGTGCCCGGGGTGGGCTGCCCGCGGGCCCGCGTTATGTTCATCGGCGAGGGCCCCGGCTTCAGCGAGGACCGGCGGGGCGAGCCTTTCGTGGGGCGCGCCGGAGAGCTGCTCGACCGCATCCTCGCGGCCATAGGGCTTTCGCGCGAGACGGTCTTCATAGCCAACGTGGTCAAGTGCCATCCGATGAAGGATCCCGCGGCCCGCGACGCGCGGGCCAACGATCGCCCTCCCGCTCCGGAAGAGACGGCGGCTTGCCGGCCCTACCTCGACGAACAGATCGCGATCGTGCGCCCGGCGGTGCTGGTGACCCTGGGCTTGTCGGCGGCGCGCTGCCTGCTGGCATCCGAGGAGCCCATGGGCCGCCTGCGCGGCCGCTGGAGCAAGGTCGTCGTCGCGGGATCGGAGCTGGACTTGCTGCCGACCTACCATCCCGCGGCCCTGCTGCGCAATCCCGCGCTGAAGAAGGACGTCTGGGCGGACATGAAGGCCTTGAAGTCCCGTTTGGAAGCCTGAGCGTGCGCATCGCCGAGGTCGCCTTTCCGGTCCCCCTGCACACCGGCTTCGACTATTTCGTGCGGCCGGGCCTGGCGGTGGGCCCCGGCTGGCGCGTGCGCGCCGAGTTCGGGCCGCGCCGGGCGGTAGGCACCGTGCTGCGCGTCTACGAAGGCGAGCCGAAGATGAAGCTCAAGCCCATCGAGTACGCCCTCGACCGGGGGCCGGCCCTTTCGGAGGAGCTGTTGGACTGCGCGCTGTGGCTTTCCCGCCGCTACGGCGCCCCCGTGGGGGAATGCGTCCGGGCCGTCCTGCCCGCGCGCCTGCGCAGCCTCGACGAGCCGGCCGAGTTCGCCGCGGCGGCGGCCGCGCCCGTCCCCGGAGCGTCTTGGCAGCTCACCCCCGGCCAGGTCCGGGCCCTGGAACTGATCCGCGGCCGCGTGTCCGAGCGCAGGCCGGGGGCTTTCCTCCTCTACGGGGTCCCGGCCTCGGGCAAGACCGAGGTTTACCTGCGTCTCATCCGGCAGGTCGTCGGCGAGGGGGGCCAGGCGCTTTTCATCGTGCCCGAGATTTCGCTGACCGGCCCCTTCTTCGGCGAGTTCGCGGCCTCCTTGAACGTCCCCGTCGTGCTCTGGCACAGCCGGCTGGGCGACGCCGAGCGCCGGCGCTCGTGGCTGGCCGTGCGGCGGGGCTTGGTCAAGGTGGTGGTGGGGGCGCGCTCGGCCGCCCTGCTGCCCTTCTCCTCCCTGCGCCTGTCCGTCGTAGACGAGGAGCAGGACGAGTCCTTCAAGCAGGAGGGGCAAGCGCCGAACTACCACGCGCGCGACGTCGTTCTGCGCCGGACGAAGGCTTTCGGCGCGGTGGCGGTGCTGGGCTCGGCGACGCCGTCCTTGGAGAGCTGGGTCGCCGTCCGTCGGGGCGAGCTGGAGCTCGTGAACATGCCCGAGCGCGTGTCGGCCGCGCGGCGGCCCGCCATCACCCTGCTGGCGCCGCCCGCGGGGCGCTGCGTGGCGCCGGAACTGGCGGAGAAGCTGCGGCAGCGCCTGGAGCGCCGGGAGCAGTCCATCGTCCTGGTCAACCGCCGGGGGCATTCCACCGTGCTCATGTGCTTCAAGTGCGGCTGGGTGGACCGCTGCGCCTCGTGCGGCGTGGCCAAGATCCAGCACGAGGCCGGGCCCGGCGCCTTCGAGCTGCGCTGTCATCATTGCGAGGCCCGCAGCCCCCTGCCCGAGCGCTGCCCCAAGTGCGCCAATCCCGTCCTGCGCGCCATGGGCGCGGGAACGCAGAAGGTCGTCTCGGAACTCAAGAAGCTGCTGCCCGCCGCGCGCATCCTGCGCATGGACCGCGACACCCTCTCCCGGCGCGAGCAGGACCGCCAGCTTTACGAGAGCTTCCGCGCCGGCCGGGCCGACATCCTGGTGGGCACCAAACTCGTCGCCAAGAGCTTTCATTTCCCGGAGGTCACGCTGGTCGGCGTCGTGGACGCCGACGCCATGCTGCACATGCCGGATTTCCGCGCCTCCGAACGCACCATGCAGCTTCTGGTCCAGGTTGCCGGGCGCTCCGGACGGGCGGACAAGCCCGGCGAGGTCGTGCTGCAGACCCTGCACCCCGAGCACCTGGCCGTGCGCAGCGCGGCCGCCGGGGATTACGGGGCCTTCGTCGACGCCGAACTCGGGCTGCGCCGGGAGCTCGGCTATCCGCCGTTCTGCGCCCTGGTGCGCCTGCTCTGGTCGGGAAAAAACGAGGACGCCGTGGCGGCGGCCGCCGCCTCCGAGTGCGGGCGCCTGCGCGAGGCGCTGACTCCCTGCGGCCACGAAGTCGTGGGCCCGGCGCCCGCGGTCCTGCCCAAGGAGGGCGGGCGCTTCCGCTATCACGCCCTGGTCAAGGTCTCCGATCCCGAGGCCGCCCTCGACGGTGTGCTGGCGCGCCTGCGCGGCGCCGCCCTGCCCGCCTCCGTGCGTTTGCGGATAAATGTCGATCCGTACGACCTTTTCTAAGCGGCGCCCCGCTCCCGCGCTTTTCACGTGTCCGGCCGTTTCTCCGTCTCAATGAGGCGCGCCCCGCTCCTCGCGCGCGCGCCGTAAATTTGTATACTGCGTCACTATGATGCAAGCAGCGATGGCGTTGGCTTTGGTCGTCAGCGTTGCCGCGGTGCGCGCCCAGACCGGGGGCGACTACGAGGCGCGCCTGACCGCGGTCAAGGGCGATGTGCTCGTTTTCACCGCGGAGGAGCCGCAGGGCGGTCCGGGCGAGGCCGACATGCCCCTGCAGAAGGGCGACCGGGTCAAGACCGGCGCCAATTCCAGCGCCGAGGTGGCCTTTTCCGGAGAGCACGGCGTGATCGTGCGCCCGAATTCGGAGTTCGCGATCGCCTCGGCCGGACGCGGCGATGCCGAACTGGATTTGCGCCTGGGCTGCCTGCTGGCCAAGATCGGCGACCTCGCCGGCGGGGCGTTCCGGGTGCGCACGCCGGCGGCCGTGGCCGCCGTGCGCGGCACGGAGTTCGCCGTGGAGGTCTCGCCGGAAGCGCAGACCCGCGTGGGCGTCTTCGACGAGGGGACGGTCGAGGTCGACGCGTCTTCCGGAGAAAAAGAGCTGCTCAAGGCCAACCAGGAAACCATGGTGGCGCCCGGGCGTCGGCCGCTGGCGGCTTATCAGCTGCGCGGCTTCGCGGCGCAGCGGCAGACCATGAGGGGCTTTCGCAAGCGCATGTCCGCGCTGCGCGCGAGTTGGCGCTCCCTTACGCCCGAGCAGAGGCTCAAGGCGCGCGGCCGGATGCAGCAGCGCCTGCGCGAGCTGCGGGAGCGGCGCGCCGAGATGCTGCGCGGCCGGCAACAGCGCGGGCGGCCGGCGCGGCTGGAACTGCGCGAGGACCAGAAGCGCATGCAGAGGCGCAAGGACGCCATCCGCAGGCGCTTGCGCGGGGGCAATTAGGGCGGTTCCGTGTTCATCACCGTGGCCGGAGAGGATGACAAGTTCTGCGGGCAGCTCGAGCGCCTGCTGCTCTGCGAGAGCCACAAGGTTTCGGTGATAAAGCCCTTGGCGGAGGTCGGCCGGGTCCTGCAGGGCAGCGCGCCGCATCTGCTGGTCCTGGTTCCGGACGCGGCGGGCCGTTCCGTGGTCGACTTGCTGGGCGCCGTGCGCAACGACAGCGGCCTGCGGCGGCTGCCCATACTCTGCATCAACCCCCGGGGCGGCGGCGCCGACGGCGTGGCCTATCTCGACGCCGGCGCCGACGACTTCGTCAACCGGCCGTTCAATCCCCATATATTCCTGGCGCGGGTGCGCACCCTGCTGCGGCGCCGCGTCTGGTCCGGCGACCTGGAGCAGGACGAGGCCACTATCCTGCGCTGCGGAGCGCTGGCGATGAACCTGCTGGCCCGGCAGGTCCTGCTGTCGGGCCGCCCCGTCGTGTTGACCCGCCTGGAATTCGACCTGCTCGCCTTCCTGGTGCGCGGCGCCGATCAAGTCTTCAGCCGTTCCGATATCCTGGAGGCCGTCTGGAATTACCCCCAGGACGTGGCCACGCGTACGCTCGACAAACACGTGGAGACCTTGCGCCGCAAGCTGGGCGCCGTCGGAGCGGCCATCGAGACCATCCACGGCGTGGGCTACCGCCTGGCGCCCTCCGCGCTGGAAATGAAGCGGGCCTGAGCGGCTTGCGCTTGAATCCCAGGACCAAATCCTTCCTGGCCGCGCTGGCGGCCGCGGCGTGGGCGGGGGCCGTGGTCTTTTACGTCCAGCGGGGCATCCCCTGGCGGGCGCTGCTGGCAGCTTTGGATTTCTCGCGCCTGGCCTTCCCCCCCTCGCTGCTGCTGAATAATTTCGGGCGCCTGGCGGCGCTGGCGGGGCTCGGCCTGATATTCCTGGAAAGCGGGCGGTCCTTTCTGATATTCTGCGGCGCACGGGCGCGCGGCGGGTGGGAAGAGGCCGGCTTGGGGCTGGCCCTGGGCTACGGAGCCTGGGCGACGGCCTGGTTCTTCCTGGGACTGGCCGGGCTTTGGAGGCGGCCGT
>JAQUMZ010000193.1 GCA_028717865.1 Elusimicrobiota bacterium
GACGCTCTTCCGATCTGGCCAAGGACACCGCCAGGATCAAAAAGCCGGCGGCCTCCACGGCGACCGCGTAGGGCCCGAACAGCGCCGGCCCCAGGCTCAGGTCCCCCCGGCCGAAGACGGGCCCGGGGCCGAGCGCTGCGCCCCGCATGAGCAGCGCCGCGGCCTCGGCCCAGGCCGCGGCGAAACCCGCCCAAGCCAGCGGGCGCGGCACGCCCAGGCTGGAGAAGCGCGCCTGCGTTTTTCCCGCGGCGAAGGCCCCCCCGGAGGACTGGATGGAAACCACGATCAGCACCGCCACGGCGCCGGCGTAAACCAGCACGACCAAGGCGGCCAGCAGCCGCGCGCCGCAGGCGTAGAAGAGGACGGCGGCCTGCAGCAGGACCGCCAGGAAGCAGATCGCGGCGGCGTAGAGTGACCGCTGAAAAAACATCAGCACGGCGAAGCCCACGGCCGCCGCGCCCGCCAAACCCATCATAACTTCGCGCATTTGAGCGCAGTATTCTAGCTCAAACCCTCCCGCGCCGGAACTCTCTTGCAGACTGGTGCCCCGCTTTCACGTATTCACGTATTTCATAAATATGGGATTTTCGGCCCCCCCCTTGAAGATCGTCTCCTCACCTGTTACACTTTTGACCGTGATTCGCGCCCTGCTCGCCGTTTTGATGGCCGCGCCGCTGCTCACGCGTCCGGCCCACGCCCGTCCGGACGGGGCCTTCTTGGTTTCCGAAGGCGAGTTCCCGAACCAGGGCGTCCACTCGCGGCTGGCGCGGCGCTACGACTCCTACCAAGCGACCGCCGAGGTGCGCCGCGGGCTCGAGGCCTCGCTCGCCGAGCACATTTTGCGTCTGCGGCGCCAAGGCCGGCTGGCGCCGGACGAGAACACCGCCTGGTCGGTCTACGACTTCACCACCGGCGAGAAGCTCGCGGAGATCAACGCCGACATCAAGCTCCAGGCCGCGAGCCTCATCAAACCCTTCGTCGCCCTGGCCTTCCTGCACCAGGCCCAGAACGGGGCCCTCGAATACGACCGGCAGGCGCGCTCGCGCCTGGAGCGGATGATCCAGCGCTCCGACAACTCGGCCACCAACTGGGCGATGCGGCGGCTGGGCGGGCCGGAGGCGGTGCAAAAACTCTTGCGCGCCAATTACGGCTCCCTGCTCGCCGGCGTGGAGATCGTCGAATACATCCCCCGCGGCGGCCGCACCTACCGCAACCGCGCCTCGGCGCGCGACTACAGCCGTTTCCTGCTGGCGCTGTGGCGCGACCAACTGCCGGGCTCCGCCGAGATCAAGCGCCTCATGGCCCTGCCCAAGCGCGACCGCCTGCGTTCCGACGCCCTGCCGGACGACACGGAGGTCTTCAGCAAGACCGGCAGCACCAGCCACCTCTGCGGGGACATGGGCGTGCTGCTGGCCAAGGGCGCCGACGGACGCCAGTACGCCTACACCCTCATCGGCATCATCGAGAAGAAGAGCCCGGCCCGCCACTATCGGCGCTGGCTGCGCTCGCGCGGCAACGTCATCCGGGAAGTGTCCGGCCTGGTCTACCGCCTCATCGGCTCCGTCCACGGCTTCGCCGCCCGCTGACGACCGGGGGACGTTCCTTGCTTATCTTGCGAAAGTCGGACTTGCTCCCAGACGCGTTCCGGGCTCGTCCCTGGCTTTTCTAGCGCGCGGTCTTGCCCGGACCGGCTACGGCCGAGTGTTCCCGGGCGCGCAAGCCGTGCTTGCGCCCCTCCAGAGGCCGCGCGTCCCTGAAAGCCGTCTCCTTGTGGCGCCCGCCCTTGCGCGAGTGTTTCCTGGCCATGTTCTTTCTCCCCTGATACGGTTTCCCGAACAGCTCCCGCAGCTCGGCCTTGGCGCGTTCCAGCTCCGCCTTGCGGCCGGGCGGCAGGCCGCGGCCGGCCCGATTGATGAAGAAGTTGAGCATGGACATGGCGGACTGGAACTTGGTGCCCTTGGTGCGCGGACTCTCCAGCGCCGCCCGCTTAAGCCCTGCGGCGATCCCGCGCGCGGACCGATTGAACAAGCCCGGCTCGATGTCCATGGCGTCGGACGTCTCGGCCACGCCGCGAACCCACGACCCCGTTTCCGGGCGACCGCGGCTCATACCGGCATTCAACCACGGTTTCCCTCCGCTGGCCATTGCGGCCGCGTCCCGGCTTGACGACGATTCCATGGCGTCACGAAACCGCTACAAATCCGCCATGCGGTTTTCAAGCTCAACTGCTAGCATGACCCTCCCCATGAAAGTCCTCCTGGTCCATCCCGGCTGCCTCATGCATTCGGAAATATATCTCCGGCTCGAACCGCTGGGGCTGGAGCTGGTGGCCGAGGCCTTGCGCCGCGCGAGCCATGAGGTGCGCCTCATCGACATGCAGGTCAGCGCGGGCTCCGAATTCCTGCGCCAGCTGCAGGCCTTCGCCCCCGATGCCGTCGGATTTTCGCTCAACTACCTGGCCAACGTCCCCGAGGTCCTGGATCTGGCCTGCGCCGCGCGCCGGCGCCTGCCCCGAAGCTTCCTGTTCTGCGGCGGACACAGCGCTTCCTTCATCCCCGCCCAACTGCTGGCGCACGAGCCGGGCGTGCTCGACTGCGTCATCCGCGGCGAGGGCGAGGAATCGGCCGGCGCGGCGCTGGAGGCGGTGGAGCGCGGCGAGGGCCTGCTGCGCGTGCCCGGAGCCGTCACCCCGTCAGGCTGGGGGCCGCCTCCGCGCCTGCTCCGCCGACTGGGAGAATTCCCGCCGGCCCGGGACCTCAGCCGCCTGCGCCGGCGCTATTTCATCGGTTCGCTCGATCCCTGCGCCTGCGTCGAGTTCTCGCGCGGCTGCCCGTGGGACTGCTCCTTCTGCAGCGCCTGGACCTTCTACGGCCGCACCTACCGCCTCGTCGATCCCGAACGCGCGGCGCAAGACCTGGCCGCGGTGCGCGAGCCCTCGGTTTTCGTCGCGGACGACGTCGCCTTCGCCGACGCCGCGCACGGCATGGAGCTGGCGCGGCACGTGCGGCGGCTCGGCATCCGCAAGCAATATTACCTGGAGACCCGAGCCGACGTCCTGCTGCGAAACTCGGAGGTTTTCCGCGCCTGGCGCCGCCTGGGGCTGAGCTACCTGTTCCTGGGCCTGGAATCGATCGACGAGGCCGGCCTGCGGGCCCATCGCAAGCGCACGAGCCTGGGGCGCAACGAGGAGGCCCTGGCCTTCGCGCGCTCGCTGGACGTCAACGTGGCGGTCAACATAATCGCCGACCCCGGCTGGGACGAAAGGCGCTTCGCGGCCGTGCGCGAGTGGGCGCGATCCGTGCCCGAGATCGTGCATCTGACCGTGAACACCCCTTATCCCGGCACGGAGAACTGGCTGCAGGAGCGGCGCCCGCTGACCACGCGCGACTACCGGCTCTTCGACGTGCAGCACGCGGTGTTCCCCACCCGGCTGCCCCTGCGCCGCTTCTACGAGGAACTGGTCGCCACCCAGGAGGTGCTCAACCGCAAGCACCTCGGCTGGAGAGCGCTCCAGGGCGCGGCCGCCACCGCGGCCCGCTGCCTGGCGCGCGGACAGACCAACTTCGTGCGCATGCTTTGGAAGTTCAACGGCGTCTACAACCCCGCGCGCCAGGCGGCCGACCACGATCGGCCGGTTCGCTACGAACTGGAACCGCCTCCGGAGCCGGCCGAATTCCGGCGCGAGGACCTATACCTGCACGCCGGACCGGCCGGCGGCAATCAGACGGCCTCGGCCGGCTCGGGGACCGCCTCGGGGACCGCGCGGGCCGACCTGCTGTAGTTGAGCACCATGCCCGCGACCGAGGCCAGGCCGACGATCCCCAACAGCACCCAGACCACCCACGGATGATAGGCGTCCCAGAGCAGCCGCACGGCGTCGTTGGCCGTGGCCCCCGAGCCCATCCTGGCGGCGAGCTCCCCCAAGAGCCGGTCCGGGGCGATGGCCGAGGCCGCCTCGGGCGGGACGCTGAAGCGCTCCACCAGCATGCGCCGGGCGAATACCGCGCGCGAGGCGAAGTGGTCGTAGAGCGGGCCCGAAAGCCCGTTGCCGGCCGCCCAGCCGATCGCGAAGGGAATGTTCGAGAAGCCCATGTAGACCGCCTTCTTGTCCGGAGGGGCGGTCATGCCCACGTATTCGGAGAACTTGGGGCTGCAGATGATCTCGCCCACGGCGAAGACGAAGATCATGAAGGCGCACAGCGCGCCGCTGGTCGTGGCCCCGGCGCCCACGAAACCCAGCAGGGAGACGGCCATGCCCAGGACCAGGGCGGTCATCATCGCGAAGCGCCCGAAGAGCCAGGACAGGGGCAGAACGAGCAGTATGATGACGAAGGAGTCGATATTGATCAGGATCTCGGGCTTGGCCGCCCCGGCCGCGGTCAGGAAGCTTTGCGCCTTGCCGCCCAACGTCGCAGAAAGGAAAGCGCCCACATCGGCGGTGTTGACCCACTCGTCGATGAAATTCGGCAGCAGGTCCCAGAGCTGCATGAACATGAACCAGAACCCGGAGACCACCAGCAGGAAGCGCAGCATGGCCTTGTCCCGCCAAAGGGTGCGCATGGTGTCGGCGAAGACCTGCCCCGCCCGCTTGCTCCGGGCGGCCGGATCGATCGGCGGCTCCTCGAACAGGAAAAGAGCGGGTATGAAGTTCCACGCGGTCACCAGGGCCGCGCCGTAGAACACCAGGGACCAGGTGGGACGGGCCTCGTTGCCCCGGGCCCAGGCCGCGGCCATCGGCGCGATGAAGCCTCCGATGTTGACCACCCAGTAAAAGATGCCGAAGCCCAGGCCCGAGTTGCCGCCGTCAAGGGCCTTGGCCACCGCGCCCTGCACCGGAGGCTTGAAGATGGCCGTGCCCACGCCCACCAGCATGCCCGCAGCCATCATGCTCCAGAAGCCCGAGGCGTTGGCCATGACCAGATAACCGCAGATGTTGATGCCGAAAGCCGCGCACATGCTCTTCTTGTAGCCGTAGGCGTCGGCGTAACCGCCGGAGACCATGGGCACCAGGCACTGCAGGAGGGCCCAAACCATGTAGATGATCCCTTTCTGGGAGTAGGACAGCCCGAGGGCGGCGCCCGTCGTGCCGACCAGGTAGAGGGGCAGGACGGCGCGCACGCCGAAGAAGGCCAGCCGCTCCCCGGCCTCGATGAGGTTGGCGACCCAGAAGTTGCGGCTCATCTTGCGCACCTGGTCGAGAACGGGGACCGGCTCCGTCTTTACGTCGGACATGTGCTCCTCCTGCGCGGCCGCGCCGTCATAATATAGCATAGGCGCGCGCCGGGGATTGCGATCAACCCCCCGACGGAACAGCCGGCCCCCGCGGGGGGCCGGCTGGATTCGCGATGCGGCGCATCGCGAATGGTTGAACAGCAGGGGCCCGCGCGCCGTAATCCAAGCGCGGCGCGCCGTCCCGCGCCGCGCAACCGCCGCCCCCATATAAGAGGGGCGGCGGTGCCGTTAGGGTGGCTTGCGTCGTTTGGCCACAAATGAGCTATCACGTGGATTGCGGTACAGGCTCTTACCCCCCAACGAAACAGCCGGCCCCCGCGGGGGGGCGGCTGGATTCGCGATGCTGCGCATCGCGAATGGTGGAACGACCGAGTTTCGCTGCCTTGAAAGCGCCCGGCCAAAGCCCGATAATATCAGCATG
>JAQUMZ010000194.1 GCA_028717865.1 Elusimicrobiota bacterium
ACGTCCACGAGCCGGCCCAGGCCCGCCTGGCCGCGCGCTACGCCGACGTGCTCCAGGTCCCGGCTTTCCTTTGCCGGCAGACCGAACTGCTGCTCGCCTGCGGCCGCACGGGCCGGGCCGTGAATATCAAGAAAGGCCAATTCCTTTCCCCTTGGGACATGGCCCACGCGGTGCGCAAGGTCGAGTCCACCGGCAACCGCCGCATACTGGTCACGGAGCGGGGCACGATGTTCGGCTACGGGAATCTCGTGGTCGACATGCGCGCCTTCGCGATCCTGCGCGAGCTGGGCTACCCGGTGATTTTCGACGCGACGCACTCGGTCCAGCTGCCCGGAGCCGCCCGCGGCGCCACCGGCGGCGAGCGCCGCCACGCCTTGCCCCTGGCGCGCGCCGCCGCGGCGGCCGGCGTGGCGGGGGTGTTCTTCGAGGCCCATCCCGATCCCGACCGCGCGCTTTGCGACGGGCCCAACTCCCTGGAGCTGCGCGCCGTGGCGCGATTCGTGCGGCAGGTCCGCCGCGTCGACGCCCTCGTCAAGAAGGAGCGCCTATGACCTTGGGGGAAACGCCATGAAATGCATGACCTGCGCCCAGGAAAACAAGGACACGGCCAAGATCTGCAAGAAGTGCGGACGCGATCTCACCGTGCCTCCGGCGTGGTTTCCGGACGCGCGCTGGCACCTGAAGGTCCTGGGCCTCATCTACGTCGCGCTCATCGCCGCCTATTTCGGCGTCAGCTTCCTGCTGCGCAGCCTGCCCAAGCCCTACCACATCCGGCAAATTCCCCCCGAAATGACCCCTTGGCTGCGCCACGGCCCGAAATTCCTGCCCGAGGACCAGCTCAAGGCTCCGCCGCCTCCGCCCTCGGAGGCTCCCGCACGAAAATGACCCCGCTGCGCGGCCTGGCCGCGGCCTTGGCGGTCCTCTTCGCGGCGTGCGGCTGCCGCCGCGCGGCGGCCCCGGCCCAGAGCACCCGGCAGGTCCTGGAGGGTTTCACGCTTACGCAGACCGTGCGCGGCCGCAAGACCTGGCAGCTCAAGGCGCGCTCCGCCGTCCTGGAGGAAGACGCCGACCGGGCCAGGATCAGCGAGCCCCGGATGGAGTTCTATTCGGAGGACCGCCCCGTATCGAGGGTGCGCTCCCTGCGCGGGACGGTGCGCCTCGACAGCCACGACGTGCGTCTGTCCAGCTCCGTCGTGCTGGAGGCTTTGGAGGAACGCTCCACGATGCGCACGGAACAGCTGGACTACTCCTCGAAGAGCAACCTTTTCTCGACCGAGTCCGACGTCGCCGTGGAACGGCCGGAGGGGCGCCTGCGCGGGCGGGGGATGCAGGCCGCCCCCGACCTCTCGGAAATCCGGATTTTCAACCAGCAAGCCGTGGTCCAGGCGGCCCCGCGATGACCGGGATCGCCCTGCTGCTGCTCTCGGGCCTGGCCTGCGCCGCCGCGAGCGAGGGCGGCCATCCCGTGGTGGGCGGCCTGGTGCGCAGCCGGGAATGGGTCATCCGCCGCGCGCCCGAGCGCGAGGAGGAGTTCATCGGCGACGTGAGCTACCGCAAGGGGCCGGACTTCTTCCAGGCGGACTGGGCGCTCTTCAACCACAAGACCGAGCGCTGGCTGGCCCGCGGCCGGGTGCGCCTCGAGCATCTCTTCGCCTCGGGCGACCGGCTGGAGGTGCAAGGAGAGCGCGCCGAGTACGATCAGGTCTCCGAGCGCGGGCGGCTGCTGCCCGCCCCGGGCGCGCGGGTCTCCTTCGTCCGCCGGCCCGCGGCCGGCGAGCCGGACTACGGCTCGGCGGGCAGCGTGGCCTGGCACGACAGCCAGCAGGTCCGCTTCGAGGACGGCGTCAGCGTCTGGGGGCCGCGCCTGGAACTGCAGGGATCGCGAGGAAGCTACGACGCCGCCTCCGGCGAGCTGGTCGTTTCGGGCGGACGGCCCGTGCTGCGCGCCTTCGAGAGCGGCTGGACCGGGGCGGTGCAGGCCGACGTCGTGGCCGCCCGCCGGGATCCCGAGGAGTTGCGGGCCGAGGGCCGGACCCGGGGCTGGATAAGGTTCAAGGATGAGCTCGAGAAACTCGCCAGATAGCCGCGCTCCCGGAGGCCGCGCATGATACTCGCGGCCCGCGACATACGCAAGTCCTACGGCGACCGCGAGGTGGTCAAGGGCGTATCCCTGGAGGTCCGCTCCGGGGAGATCGTCGGGCTGCTCGGACCCAACGGCGCCGGCAAAACCACGACGTTTTACAGCCTGGCGGGCTTCATCCGGCCCGAAAGCGGCGCCATCCTCATCGACGGAGCCGACGTCACCTCCCTGCCGATGTACGCGCGCGCCCGGCGCGGACTGGGCTATCTCGCCCAGGAGCCCACCGTGTTCCGCGGCCTGACGGTCGACGAGAACCTGCGCGCAGTGCTCGAACGCACCCTGCCCAGCCGGCTCGAGCAGATGCGCAAGGTCAAGGATCTGCTCGACGAGTTCGGGCTCTGGGACCTGCGCCGGCAGAAGGCCTGGACCCTCTCCGGCGGCGAGAAGCGGCGTCTCGAGGTCGCCCGGGCCATGATCAACGAGCCCAAGCTGATCCTTCTCGACGAGCCCTTCGTGGGCATCGATCCCATCACCGTGCGCGAGCTCAAGGGCATGATCTCGCGCCTGCGCCAGCGCGGCATCGGAATACTGATCACCGACCACAACGTGCGCGAGACCCTGCCCATCATCGAGCGGGCCTACCTGATCTACGACGGCCGCATTCTGGTCGAAGGCGACTCGAAGGCCCTGCTTGACGACCCCAAGGCCCGAGAACTCTACCTCGGGCACGACTTCAAGATATAGACGGGGACGTTCCTTGCTTAACTTGCGCAAGCCGCGCGAGCGTCAGGTGAATAACTCGAGGTGGGCGTGAATCCCGGCCCGGCGCGCCCGCCGCACGGCCGAGTCGAAAAGCCGCTCGGCCCGAACGGTCCGGCCGAGGGCATGCAGGACGGCCGCCTCGGCCGTATCGCATAGGACGATGCCCCGGGTCTCATCCCCTTTGCGGAATCCCGTCCGGGCCGCGGAAAAACGCTTTCGCGCCGGACCCAGCTCGCCCCGGCGCAGATGTATCTGCCCCAGCCCCCAATCCACGTAGGCGAGGTCCACGGGGTCCTCCAGGCGGCCGTAGAGCTTGTGGGCGCGCAGATAATGCCGGCGGGCCGAGGCCAGCTCGCCTTGCTGGCGCAGGACGTTGGCCAGGCCGCACTGCGCATAGGCGCGGCCGAAAATGTCATCCGTGCCGGCTACCGCCGCCAGGGCCGCGGAGTAATATTCGCGCGCCTCGGCCAGGCGCCCCTGCACGCGCGTGACCCCGCCCAGGCCGAAGAGCGCGTAGGCCGCGCCCGCCGCGTCGCGGGCGCGCCGGGCCAGCCCCAGGCTGCGCAGGAAGGCCAGACGAGAAGCCTCCAGATCCCCCATGAAACGCCTGGCCCCTCCGATAGCCCATAGGGCATAGGCCGCGCCCGCCCAGTCGCGCTCGCGCCGGAAGCGCGCCAGATGCCGCGCCAAGCCGGGCAGACAGCGCCGGTAGCCGCCCGCGGCCCGCTCCACGAGGAGCCCCTCCAGATCGAGACGCCGCAAAGCCTCCGGGGCGCCCCGGCGCGGGGCCAAACGCCGCGCCCGCGACCAGACCTGGCGGGCGTCATCCGTTTGACCCAGGCTGCGCAGGCAGGCGACCAGGGCCAGGGCCGCGTCGAGCCGGACGTCCTGGCCGGCCGGGCCCCGGAGCAGCCGGCGGTAGAGCCGCGCGGCGCCCGATAGATAGCCTTGGGCCCGCAAGGCCTCGGCGCGGTCGAAAATCAACTCGAAGGAAACCATGCTCGGACGGAAGATTATACAACCTATCGCGGGGCCGCGAGCAGGCTCCGGGCGGCGCCCAGCACGATGCGCGCGGCCGAGGGTCCGAGGGAGTTGGTCTCCTCGTAATGATCGCCTTCCGGTCTCGGACGCATGAGCAGCCGCGGCGAGGCTTTGAAATCGTACTCCGGAACGATGTAGCCCAACTCGTCGTTGGCCTGACCCGCGAGCATTGGGACGGGCTTGCCGAACAGCCCGGCAAGATACGGCGGGCCCGGCGCGCGGGAAAGTTGCGGCGGCGCTGGATTCGAGGCCTTGACCAACGGTCGGCCGAAGCTCAGCCGGCCGTCGTAGCCCCCTATGACCAGCTCCGGGAATATCTCGCCCGGCACGCCCAGCAGCCTTACCGGACCGATGTCCACTACGGACACCTCGCTCTCCACCCAAGGCCGTTGTCCGGGTTCGAGCCGTCCCAGGGAGTGCCGCAAGGAAATCCGCCACGCCGGCTCCGCCAGGACGCGGCCCTGCGCGTCATAGAGGGCCCGCCCGTTGGCCAACTGCCGCAAAAACACCAGGTAAAGGGAATTTTCGACCGGGACCTTGATGCCGCGCGAGCGGAAGCCCAGCGCGGGACGCGGGTCCTTGGCCGTAGACCCGGCCAAGCCGCGCAGGGCCGCCCGCGCGACCGCCCGGCCGATCCGCCTTGCCTCGGAGAATCCATCGCGGCCCGGGCCGGTCTGCGCGGTCAGGAGTCCGCCGATCGCGCCGTTGAGGAACAGGCACTCCCCCCCTCCCCGTTCCACCTCGGCGCACAGTTCCCCCGGGTAATCCGCCGTGATGAGCCGGTTGCCGCGCCCCGAGGCCTCGGGATGGCAGGACCAGTTGACCACGGTCGCCAGCGGCCGGCCGGAACGGTCCCTGAGCCGCAACGCGGGAAGTCCGGGGTCGAGCACCGCCGGGTCGCGCAGATCCGCGCAAAGCCCCCGAGGCTCCAGCCGTCCCAGGCAGGCCTCGAGCGAAACCGGCTCCAGACGGGCCTCAAGCCGCGCCAAGCCGGCGGCGATCCTTTCGGCCAGCATCTTCAGATAAGAGGGATCCACTCCGCTCACCCCGGGCAGCGGCCCCCACAAGCCCACGGTATCCGGGCCGGAATGAACGTGCGTGGCGGCCAAAAACAGCCGCCGGCCCGCTCCTTTGAAGCCGGAGGCCTCGCGCACGGCCTCGACTTCCCCGCGGCCCAGCCCGAGCAAGTCCACGCCCACGAGGGCGACGGTCCGCGAACCCTCCCGCATCATCAGCAGCCTCGCGTAAAGCGGGTCGTGAACGCCGAGCGCCCGCCGGCCGGCGGCGCCGAAGCCGGCCAGATAGACCGGCCGGCTCATATCCGGGGTGATGTCGACCTTGCCGGCCGCGGCGTCGAGGCCCCAAACCGCGGCGCCCAGCCCAAGCAGCAGGCTAGCGATGACGGCCATGCCGGCAGTCCTCCTGGAGCGGGCAGCCGGGGCAAGACGGAACCTTGCGGCAGTGCGCCTTGGCCAGGCGTACGAGCAGGGCGTGGAACTCGTTGTAGCCGGCCGCCTCGGCGGGCAGGCGCGCGACGAGGTAGGCCCGCGCGCGTTCGTAGGAGGCCGCGCGCCACCAGCCGAGGCGCGCGCCGATGCGCAGGGTGTAGGCGTCCACCACAAAAGCCGGCCGGCCGGCGGCATAGAGCAGCATGCTGTCGGCG
>JAQUMZ010000195.1 GCA_028717865.1 Elusimicrobiota bacterium
TCCCGATCTGGAGGCCGCTCTTGGACTGGAGCTGCAGCCGCTTCTCCGCGATGATGGACTCGTTCAGGCTTGAGAGTTGCACCGGGCATATGGGCTCGCTGGCGGGGCCCGGGGCCTCCCTGGACCTCCGGTGTTTCTCCAGCAGGCATTGAGCAATGTCGCGGATTCGACCGGCCGCGCTCAACAGGACGAGCCGCTTCTTCTCCGGCATCTGCGGCAGGTCCTTGACCACCGCGTCGAGGGCCGCCAGGGGCGAGCAGATGTCGTGGGCGACCTGGGCGCTCAACTGAAACCGCGCCTCTGAGGCAGCCTGCTTGCTGCTCAAGGCGTGGAATTCCTGGTTCCTGAGCCGCAGTTCCTCCAGTTCCGTTATCCCGAGAGGCTTATCCTGGCCGAGCCCGCGGTAGAAGGGTGTGAGGATCTCGTCCTGGAACCGCTTGCGGACGACGGCGAGGATGCCGAGGACCGCGAGGATGAGTGTGGCGCTGATGCCGAACAACATCGCCACGGAGGCGAAGGTCCGGCGGCCGTCTATCAAGAATGCGAACCGGAGGTCCGGCATCCCCGCGACCTCCCGGCGTACGGTCCAGCGCAGAAAGCCCGCCGACTTTGTGCCGCAGAGGTCCGCGGCCGAAGGCGGATACATGATCTCGGCTCGTCCCTCGCGGCAGAGCGCCGCCGCGGCCGCGTCCGAATCGTGCAACCCCGCGAGCAGGGAGGATTCGACCAACGGCCTGTTGTCCTGCTGCATCCCCAGGGTCGCGGCCTCGACCACGCCGGCTATGCGGCGCAGTTGAGATGAGTAGTCGGCATCCGCCATGCGGACGAGAAAGCCGACCTGCAGGCAGAGCACCGTGCCCACGGCCAAGGCCAGGGGGAGCTTGGCGTTCACGTCTATCCAGCCCTTGAGAGTGGTCATCGGGGTTCCAGGAGCGTGATGCGGTGATCGCTCCTGCTCATGAAGCTCGCAGCGACCCGAGCTTTGACCGGATTGTAGGCGACGCCTCTGCACCTGAAGCCCAGATGCACGTAAGGGACCTCGGTCAGGACCAGCCGAGCGACTTTCTCGTAGTGCGTAGGCAAGGCGCCGCGGTCCATGATCCCCCGGCCCTCCTCCATGAGCTCCGCGATGTCCTTCCTGGCTTCCATGGGCGAGTATATCGCCCCCTTTTTGCCGAGTTGGTGGTAAAGTCCATCGGGGTCGCCGTTGTAGACTGAGAAGCCGCTGAGCACCAGGTCGGCTTGGTGGTCCTTGTAGATGAAGTCGAGCATGCGGGGAAAGTCGATAACGCCCGACCTCTCGTCGACGGTGACCCCGGCGTCGCGCAGCAGCTTGACGATCCACTCGCGGCCCGCCGTGCAGACGACGTAGACGGGCTTGCTCCGAGAGGCCTTGATGAGCCCCGGGATGCGGCCGCGGCCCTGGCGGACCAGCTCCGCGGCGTCCGCGTCCGGCAGCCGGCCGGGCTGGAATTTTAGGAAGCTCTGCGGGTCCAGCTTGAAATGCCCCACCTTCAGCGGGGCCGGCAGGCCTTGCTGCGCAAGGCGCTCATGCACCAGGGCCTGTATGGCCAGGCGGTTGTCCAGGTCCGCGAATATGCGGCCGGGCAGGCCGTTGACCCTAACGGCGATGTGATCAGCCTCCTGACTGAAGACGCAGCGTATATTGCCGGCGCCGCCGCCGCGGCACTCGGTCAGGTCCAGGGTTTCGACGAAGATGGCCGCGTCCACTCCGCCCGAGTCCAGGCTTTGGGCCACGGCTTTCTCTGGGGTCACTACCATGCGGATCTCGTTGAAAAGAGGTTCCTGGCTCGCGTAATACGGGTTTGGAGTCATGATCAAGGCCTTGTCGTTCTCCTCCATGACATAAGGACCCGTGCCGATGGCGCGGCCGCCGGCCTGCTTGTATGCGGCGTAGCGCGCCCCAGAGAGATAACCCAGGGGTACGCGGGCCGGCTGGGCGAACTCCAGCTCCAGTGTGTCGGCGCCCTTGACCCGGATGCCTTCTATCGTTCCTTCCCGCTCGAAATCCGCGTAGCCCTTGAGGCTGTAGAGCGCGTCCTCGACGGCCTTATTCGCGGAGTGCGGCTGCATTCGGATGCCGTCCTCCCAGGACCGCTTGAAGTCTGCCGCTGTCAAAGGCGAGCCGTCGGAGAAGCGCCGCCGGGTGTCTATCTTGAAGCGCAGGATGCGATGGTCCGGGCTGGTCTCCCAAGACGCCGCGGCCAGGGGTTCTACGAGGCCGGTCTTCCCTTGGCGGACCAAAGGCTCGAACTGGCTTTGGAGGACCACGTCGCCGTAGACCGAGTTTTGCAAGGGCGGCATAAGCGCCCCCCAATAGGCCGGGATTCCGACAACCAGCGTTTTTTTACCGGCCTTTCCATGCGTCTCCATAAGGACCCCCCCGGATAATACCACACTCAACAGGACCGCAGTCCAGAACAGCCGCTTTCGCGAGAATCGGCCGGATAGATTCTTCATCCTTGACCCTCGCGGGTCCCCGCCAGGAAGCCGTGCCGCAAGCTGCCTGGCGGGGAGCCCGCTCAGTCCATGGCTATCTCAGCCGCCATTGACGCTGGCCGAGGTGCAGCCAGAGAGCTGCACGTCGGTCACGTTGGGTCTGCCTATCTGGTCGATGCTGAGCGCGGACTTCGCGGCGAACGCCACCGAGGCTATCGGCAGCACGGCCAGCACCAGCAGACAGCAGCGCCTTGCTTGTTCCTTCATTGAGCGACCTCCGTTTGAACGGCCTCCAGCCAGCAGGCTGGGTCCTTCTTAAAAAAGCTTCCCGTGGCGGCGAAGGAGGCGTTCCTGTCCCCGCCGCAACGCGCGTAATGGGCGCAATCGCCGCAACCCTCGATTCTACGGTCCCGCAAGGCCTTCATGATGGGATGCCCGAGGAACAAGGGTTCCAGGCCCGCCGCGAGGATATTGCCGAGGACGTACTCCGAGCGGCTTGAGACCTTGAGGTTTCCCTTGTGGTCGATGATGACTCCTTGGAAGCCGGCCTTGCCGTGGGCGCCGAGGCTTGGGTCTACGAGGCTCATCAAGGGCAGGTCCGTGCTGGTCGAGACGCCCGAAGACTTCGAGCACCTGAGAATCTCCCGGTAGGCGTTCCGAAGCTCGGGCCCGGAGAGCGGCCGGTCAACGTCGCCTTCTTGCAGCTTGCTGCCATTTCCCTGAAGAATGAACCGGGTGAAGTTCATCTGCGAGGCCCCGCAATTGTCCGCGGTCTCGAAGAAGTCGGCGATCCAGGCGGAGCTGCGGCGGGAGAGCGTAGCTTGGAAAGTGGCGTTCAAGCCCGCGGCCTGCAGGTTGCGCAGGCCCGTGAGGGCGCGCTCGAAGCTCCCCGGCCCGCGGACAAGGTCGTGCCTGGCGGCGTCTGGGCCGTCGAGGGAGACCTGGAAGCCCACATTGAACCGCCGCAGGGCCATGGCGAGCTCTGCGCTCAGCCTCGTCCCGTTGGTCAGAACCGTGATGCGTACACCCGGCCAGCGGGCCTCGATCTCATCGAGGATGGGCAGGAAGAGTGGGCTGATGGTGGGCTCCCCCCCGCAGATGACGAACCACGGCTCCAGGCAGAGCTTGTCCGCCAGGCGGCCGTACTGGTCAAGGACCGTCCGCCAGCCAGCGAGATCCAGGCCGCCGTCATTGGAGTGGTCTCGGTGATAGCAATGGGCGCACCTGAGGTTGCAAGAGTTGGTGATGTCGAGCTGGGCCGTCAGGAACTTCTGGCTGCCTGTGAAGCTCAGGAGACCGTGGACGAGCCTGTCCTTGACCCAGGCTGCGATGGCGCGGCGAGAATGCTTCCGCATCAGCGCTGCCCGGGCGCGGGCTCTTTCTCCTTGAACCGCATGAAGCGGCGCGCGCCTTCGTCGGTCCGGGCGGCCATGGGCTTGGCGTCGCCGAACTTGAGCTCGGCCAGCCGGCCGGAGCCCATGCGCGTGCAGAAGGCCTCCAGGAGCTGCCATTTGCGGTCGAACTGCTCCGGCGCCGGCGCGGCCGCGGCCTGGTCGTCGAAGACCAGGCTCACTTGGACGTTCTCGCAGGAGACGATGGCGCCGCCCGCGACGTGGATGCCGTACATGGTGCAGTAGGGATATTCCTTCCGGACCAGTGACATGAAGGCGAGCCAGTTCTCGTGCCCGCTCTTGAGATGGAGCGCCTGCTCGACGATCTCTCGGGCTGTGGCTTGCGGCTTGCTGCGGCGTGAGGCTGCGGGCCCGACTGGACGCATGCTGGCGGGTGCTGCTGTGGCCATAATACTACCCCCTCTGCGGCATGTCTCCCGTCCTTGTCGCAGGGCGGAAAGGCTGCCCTAAAACAAGAAACGGGAAACGATTTTGTCGTTTCCCGTGGACTCACCCGATTTCGGTCGGGTCGTGGATACCCCAGGGCCGATTCCCTGAGCTACACGGTTGAGGGGTTACGTCAGGACGCTATCAGTGTAGATGGCGGAAGGCGAAAATGTCAGGGTCATTCGAACCAACCGGGATCAGGCCAAAGGACCTACGCGCCGTCGCTGCTTTGGCCCTTCTTAATCGTTGCCCAAGCGGCCGGATTCCGGCCGGTGGCGGCCGCGCAGTCCGGCCAGGGCGGCCTCCAGCAAGGCGACGAGTTCCCCTACGCGCATCTCGCGGCCGGCGCGCACGGACGCCTCGAACCGCCCGGCCAGATCGTTGCCCGCGCGCATGACCATATCCCGAGTCTCGGCCAGAGAGGCTTCCAGGCCGGCCAGCCGCTGGTCGAAATCCCGCAGGCCTCCGAGGACCTCGGCGCGGCCTCCGGCCGCCGCCGCCCCGCGCAGCTCGTCGAGCCGGGCCTCCAAGGCTTTGTTGCGGTCGTGCTCGGCCCCGCGCAAGGCATCGGCCAGCTCGTCCAACCGCGCCAGGATGCCCCGCAGGGACTCCGGCATGGAGGGATAGCGGTCGGCCGGGTTGACGGCCTGACGCAGCTTGTCGAGGTCGGCCCGCACGGCCGCGGTCAGTTCCTCGCGCAACTTGCCGAGCCCGTCTTCAAGCGCCCGGGACCAGACCTCGGGCAGCGCCTCCAGCCGTCGCGAGACCGCCTTCAGTTCCGCGCCGGGCTCGGAGGCGCCGCTTTCCTCGCGCAGCTCGTCCAGCTTCGAATCGAGCGCCCGCAGCCAGGACTTCTGTGCCGAGTCGAGCCGGGCCTCCAGGGCCTTGACTCCACCGCTTCCCGCCTCGGGCAGCGCGGCCGCGATGGCACCCAACTGCCGCAGGATCAGCTTCAGCCCCGCCAGGACCTCGGACCCGCCCTGGCCCGGCCCGCTGGCCTCGCGGAGCCGGCCCAGGTTGGTCTGCAGGACCGCGGACCAGGTCTCATGCAGCTTGTCTAGCCTCTCCTCCAGGGCCTCGATGCGGCCTTGGGCGTGCGAGGTCTCTCGCTCGTGCTTGAGCGCGTCGCTGATCGCCCGCAGCTGCTCGTCGACCTGCGCCCGGTTGGCCTCCTGCCGGGCCGACATGGCCTCGGCGGCGGCGGCGCGCCTGCGCTCCTCGCGCAAGGAC
>JAQUMZ010000196.1 GCA_028717865.1 Elusimicrobiota bacterium
GCCGGCGCGCAGCATGGGCAGGACCGCGTAGGAGGCGTCGAGGTTCGCGTGGAAGAGCGGCCCGGCCCGCCTTTTCGTGGCCGCGTTCTCCGTGTTCCAAGCGTAGTGCAGGCGGCCGCTGGCCTCCAGCCGGCGCGACGGCGAGAGGGTGAAGGCGTAGTAGCCCTCCAGGGTGGTGAAGTTCTGGCCGGGATTGACCGTGAAGCGTTCGTCGTACTTCCCCCAGGGCGCGAAGACGTCGGCCTCGAGGCGGTGCTGCAGCGGGACGCCGAAGAGCCGCCGGTCGTTCCATTGCAAGGCCAGGCCGAAGGTCGGATCGCCCAGGCCCGCGGTGTTGGCGGACAGGGGGGCCGGGCCCAGCGCGCCCTGGACCGACGGCGCCGCCAGCGGCACGATGACGTTGAGTCCTAGGTAGGCCCCCGCCAGCTTGAGCGGCGAGAGGTAGAAAAGCTGGTTGAGGTTGCTCAGCGCGGACATCCGCGCGCCGCCCGGGATGGCGCGGCCGTCCTGGTCCAGCGCGCGATCGGCGCTGACCAACTGGACGTACGTCATCCAGAGCAGGCCCGGGGGAGCCCCGCCCCCGTCGAACACGGTGGTCGATCCCAGGTTGAGCGGCCGTTGGCCGAAGGCTCCGGCCGTCGCGGGCAGCAAGCCCAGGCAGAGGGCCAGCCGGACCCGCGAGGCGCCCTTCATGACACGCTGAGCTCCCGCAGCACGCGCCAGCAGGGGCCGCGAAAGCCCCGGCGGTAGAGCTTCACGATCTCGGCGTTGGTGCTGGGAGATTTTGCGTTGGCGTCGCTGTAGACGAAATCGCGTGAGAGCGCGTACGCGCGGATTCTGTCCGAGAAGTCGGGCGGAAGTTCCTCGGAAAGATAGTAATGCGGCTCAAGAAGGCGCATCGACGCGTCGAGCTTGCCCTCGGAGATGAGCCGCTGGTGCAGCGGAGTGCCGCGATATATCCGGATGCCTTGCGTCAAAAACGCCGCCGTGGGACGCCAATCGTCTATCGCGCGAAGGGATTCCTCGGCCGTGTTCATGGTCTCTCCCGGCGCGCCGAAAAGGATGTTGAAGGAGAACTCCAAGCCCTGCTTGCGGCAGGCCGCGGCTGCGCGTTCGATGTCCGGGGGTCCGAAGTCCTTACCCAGGGCTTGGAGCATGCGCGCGGAGCAGCTGTCGATTCCCAGAGGGACGCCGTCGTTGCCTGCCGCGGCCAGGCACTCCGCCATCTCGTCGTCGAGTCCGCGCGGGGACATATAGGCGTGCCATTTGACCGGCAAGGCGCGGGCGATGATCTGCCGGCATACCGCCAGGGCGTGCTCCCGGGGGACGTTGAAAACGCTGTCGCTGAAATGGAAATAGGTGAAGCCTCTGTCGACGAAAGCCTCCATCTCGTCGACGATCCGGCGGGGCGAAAGCAGCCTGTAGGATCTGCCTTCAATGAGGGGATAGGTGCAGTAAGCGCAGCCGAGCGCGCAGCCGCGTTTTGTCTGGAGGCTGGCCATGCCGCCCGATTCGTAATAGTGGCGGTAATTCACGGCCTCTAAATCCTGGAAAGGCAGCTCTTCCAGCCAGCGCTCATCAGAATTTCGCGGGGGATTGAGGTGCCAGCGTCCTTGCGTATCCCGATAGACCAGACTGGCCACGGGCGATACGTCCTGATTGCCGGAGAGCCGAACCGCCAACTCATGGAGAGCCCTCTCCCCTTCTCCGACTACCCCGTAGTCGGCTCCGGAAAGCTCCATGATGTCGAACGGAGCCAGTGAGAATCCCGCTCCCCCGAGGACTAGGGGTGTCCGTGGGCAGCGCAGCCGCAGCGACTTGATGATCTCAAGGGTCCCCGGCAGGAAATAGTGATCAAGTTTCATCTGGGTCGAGTCGATGTTCCGGATGGAGACGCCGATAAGATCCGGACGTCCTTGCGCGAGGCGGTCTAGTACCGCTGGGATGTCGGTTTCCAGGCAGAGATCGAAGATCTCCACTGTGATGGACTTGGCCTTCAGGTGCGCGGCCAGATAGAGGAGGCCGATGGGACTTAGCGGCGGCTGGATGGTGTTAGCGTTGACCAAGGCGATCTTCATCGGGCATTCTCCCCAGGATGGCCGCCGAAGCGGACCCTGTTCAAGTAGAGGCGTCCGGTGCTGCTGGGAGTGAAATCGATTCGTCGGGACATGCCGCAGGTCCGGACCTGCTGGTAGGTGAACAAGCTGAGGGCCTGATCGTGGACATAGCGGTCCAGTTCTCGCGCCATGCGTTCATGCCGATTGGGATCGAGTTCCGACATCACGGCTTCGAGCCGCCGGTCATATTCCGCGTCCTTCATGAGCGAGAATGGCGACTTCGAGTAGAGCATGATGTTCTGTAGAAAGCAACTATGCCCCATCGCGTCGGGCAGGCCAGCGATGCCCATGTCAATATCCCGATTCGACATATCCTTGAGGACTTCCGCGTCGGTGGTGACTTGGTTGATCTCGAGCTGGATGCCGACCCTGCGCAACTGCGTGGCGATGATTCGCGCCGCGCGCAAGCCCTGCGACTTGGTGATCGTGCGCAGGCGCAAGGGCAGGACGATGCCGGCTTGTTGGAGAAGCTTTTGGGCCCGTATTGGGTCGTAGGAGTATGGTTTGAGCGCGGGATTGTGGCCCACCTCTCCGGGCATGGAGAGGCTGGCTATTTCCCGGCCGTTGCCTAGAAGATCGTAGCGGATCAATTCCGCCTTGTTGATGGCGTGATTCATGGCCTGCCTGACGCGAAGGTCGTCAAGAGGGGGGCGGGTGGTGTTGAAATTCGCCGAAACGGTGTAGAAGGTCGCCTTCTTGAGGACCTTGGTTCGCGGATTGACGGTCACTTTGAGCGTCGCGGTTCCCGGCAGTTCGGTCATGACGTCCAGCTTTCCGTCGAGGAGCGACTGCAGCTGCTTTTTGACCGGCATGAATCGGAATACAAGGCGGGTGGGCATCGAGGGATGCGACAGCCAATGGCTTGCGTTTGCCTCCAGGTAGATGCCGTCCTCCTCCTGCCAGGAGACGAACCTGAAGGGGCCGGTTCCGACGGGATGGGTTCCGAAACCTGGCTGCAGCGCGGCCCGGGGAGGCAGGATGAAAACAGACCAGGCCAAACGTCTCAGCAGGAGACTGTCAGGAACCCGGGTCACGATGTCTACCGTGCTGGCGTCCACCGCCGTCACATGAGAGATGGACTGGAGGAAGCCAGCGCCGGGGAACTTTGCGGCCGGGTCGAGCAGGCGCGCGAACGTGAAGACTACCGCCGCGGAATCAAAGAGTTCGCCGTTATGGAAACGCACATTTTGGCGCAGATGGAATCGCATTGTGAGGGGGTCGAGGCGTTCCCAGGAAACGGCCAGAGCGGGTACGATGTGGGCTTCTGGGTCGAACTCTACCAGGCCGTCGAAGATTTGCTGCATGATGTTGTGACCCTTGTCCGAAAAAACCTTGAGGGGGTCGAGCGATGGGGGGGCGTCACGTCGTCGCAAATGGACAGCAGGCGGGCGTCTTCGCCGGCCTGGAGGAAGCTCCCCAAAAAAAGCAATCCCGGGAGAGTGACGAGTCTCGCCCAGGCCTGCATAGGGCTAGGGAACCTGTAATGCCATGCGGGTCAATCCGAGCGCGAATACCATGAAGTAGATGCCCGTCTTGAGCACCACGTTGGCGAAAAGCCCATAATGGCTGAGCCGCCCCCAAAAGCCGCCCGGCCAGACTTTGGCGTACAAGAAGGCTTGGATAAAGGCCCGTTGCGCCCAGACCAGGCTGAGATATCCGCACAAGGCGGTACCAAGCCTGCTGCCGTCGGCCACTTGCTTTGGGGCGATGACGACGACGACCCCGGCTCCCAGGGTGGTGAGCATGATTCCCAGCCCGATCATCTTCATGATGCGGCGGTTGATGACGCTCAATTGCCCCAGGTCTTCCTTCCAGTGGAGCATGGCTGGAGCGAAGACCAAGGCTGGGAGCTGCAAAAAATGAAGCCAGCCTGCGAGGAAAACCAGGTTTTCGAGGGCTAACGCTTCGGACCAGAAGCATCGCCACATCGCTAAATCCAGCATGCTACGCGGTGACCAGGCTTTTGGGACACGGGGCGGCCGATTTGCCCAAGAAACGGTCGAGCGTTGCGAACCGCCCGGCCGTGGGCGGGGCGGCCTCCAGGTCCACCCGCGCCTCGATGACGGCCGGCCGGTCCGAGCGCAGAGCCGCGTCCAATGCGGCGGCCAATTGTCCGGGGGCGTCCACCGAGAAGGAAAGAGCCCCCAGGGACTCCGCCATGGCGGCGACCTGGATGGGCCGGGAGAAGCGCGAGGAGACGAACTTGCCCCCGAACTGGGCGCGCTCGCCGTGATAGACCATGCCGTAGCCGCCGTTGTTGAGCACGAGCCAGATCACGGGGATCTTGTGCTCGACCGCGGCATGGACCTCCAGGCCGTTCATGGCGAAGGCCCCGTCGCCCACCAGCGAGATCACGGGGCGCTGCGGGGCCGCCAGCTTGCCTCCGATGGCCGCCGCCACCGCGTGTCCCATGGAGGCGAAGCCGAGGTTGGCGAAGAACGACCTGGGGCGGTCCAGCGTCAAATAATGGATCGCCCAGGCCATGGGGCTGCCGATGTCCACGAAGAGCAGCGCGTCCTCGGGCATGGCCTCCTGGAGCTCCCGCATCAGCCTCTGGGGCTTGAGCGGCGTGGAAAGATCATCGAGAAGCTCCGCGTCGCGCACGCGCGGATGCCGGGACTTGAACTCAGCCAGCTCGGCCCGGCGCGGCAGGGCGGGGACGTCGAAGCGCGCCTGGCGCATCTCCTCGTCTAGCTGCAGGCAGAGTTCGCGCAATACGGACCGGGCGTCGCCCGCCAGGCCGATCTCGGTGGGATAGTTCCTGCCGATCTGGTCGGGGTCGATGTCGATCTGGATCAGGGTCCGCGAGGGGCGCAGGCGCGCGTCCCAGGCGTTGGTCACCTGCTCGCCCAGGCCGCTGCCCGCGACGAGCAGAACGTCGATTTCGCCCGAGGTGAAGTAGGTTTCCGCCTGCGGCGAGCCGGCGAATCCCATCACCCCCAGGGAGAGTTCGTGGCTTTCCGGGAAGCAGCCCTTGGCTTTGGGCGAGGTGGCCACCGGCGCGCCGAGCTTTTCGGCCAGCAGCTTGAGCTCATTGCAGGCGCCCGAGTTCGCGACGCCGTGCCCGGCCAGGATGGCGGGCCGCCGGGCCTCCAGCAGGGCGCCGACGGCGCGGCGCACGGCTTCGGGGTCGTGGCACTTGGCGTTGGAGCGGTAGAGGGCGGGCGGGACCGGGCGTTCCTCGCCGGGCCGGCAGGCCAGGTCGGCGGGGATGTTGAGGTGGACCGGTCCGGTCTTGCCGCTCAAGGCGCAGCGCAGAACGTCGCGGATGATCTCGCCGCAGGACGCGGGGTTGACCAGCATGGCGCTGCGCTTGGCCACGCGCCGGTAGAGTTCCACGATGTCGATGCCGTAGCCGCTGGATTCCTGGGCCGCGCCCTTGCCGAAGG
>JAQUMZ010000197.1 GCA_028717865.1 Elusimicrobiota bacterium
CGGCCAACGGCCAACGGCCAACGGCCAACGGCCAACGGCCAACGGCCAACGGCCAACGGCCAACGGCCAACGGCCAACGGCCAACGGCCAACGGCCAACGGCCAACGGCCAACGGCCAACGGCCAACGGCCAACATCCCCTGAGGGCATTCTTTAAAAGGAGGCATTGTGAATCTTGGCAAAGCGCCGGAGGAATACGGAAAGCTCAAAGAGACCCACCGGGACGAGATACTTCTCTATCAAATCGGGACCTTCTACAAGATCATGCGGGAGGACGCCAGGAAGGTCGCGGAACTGGCGGGCCTCAAGCTCTTCGTGACGGGCGAGGCAGCCGATCCGGTGCCGGTATGCGGGTTTCCGCAGAGCGGCCTGGACAAGTATGTGGGCAAGCTCGTGCGGGCCGGCTTCGCGGTCGCGATCTGCAGCCAGGTCAAGTCGGCCGAAGGGACCATCAGCCGCGAGGTGCGCGAGGTGATCCGGTGCTCAAGGACCTGATCGTATTCCAGAAGGCTTACGAGCTGCTGAAATGGCTGCATACGCTCGCGGCCAAGTTCCCGAAGTCGGAGAAATTCGTCCTGGCGCAGCGCCTGGAGAACGCGGCGCTGGACCTCGTGGATGCGGTGATCGAGGCCAACGACAGCCTGGACAAGGGCGCGGCCCTGGGTCGTGCGAACGTCGCGCTGGAGAAGACGCGGATCTGGCTGCGCTTGGCCTTCGAGCTGAGGTTCGCCGGCATGAGCCAATACGAGTTCGGATCGAGAAGCCTCGACGAGCTGGGCCGGCTGCTCGGCGGCTTGCGCAAACGATTCGCTCCGCCCGCAGAGCGGGCGGGGCGCAAGGGACAGGCATGAGAAAATGCGGTGATCCGTGGCGGCAACTGGGACAACGGCACGAACGCTGGAGCGTTCGCCTTCAACGCGAACAACGGGCCGGCGAACTCCAACAACAACATCGGCTTCCGCTGCGGCAGGGGGAAATCAGGCCAGATTCCGGGGGTTCACGGACCTCCGGACAGCCGGGGGCCCGCAAGGCGCCCCCGCGTTTGGCCGCGGCGCTTCGCGCGTCGCGGCCGGACGCGCCGTCCCTCCCTACGGTTGGCCTGTCCCTTTCACCGGAAGGTGAGAAAAGAGCGGTACCCCGGCGGCGCCTGGTAGCCTTCCGTCCGTCAGCGGGGGCGAACGGCGCCGCCGGCCGATCTTGATATGACAACGCACAAGGGCCTCTTCGAGCGCGTCTGCTCCTTCGAGAATCTGCTGCTGGCTTTCCGAAAGGCGGCCAGGGGCAAGGGGCACAGGGCCGGCTGCGCGGAGTTCTCTTACGACCGGGAGCGCAGGATTCTGGCTATCCGGGAACGGCTCCTCGCGGGCGCCTACGCCCACGGGCCCTACCGGGATTTTATGGTTTTCGACCCCAAGCTCAGGGACGTGCGCGCCGCGCAGTTCCCCGATCGGGTCGTCCACCACGCGCTTTGCAACGTCATCGAGCCGATATTCGAGGGAAGCTTCATCTCGGACAGCTTCGCCTGCCGCAAGGGCAGGGGGACCCTGGCCGCGCTGGAAAGGTGCCGGAGCTTCGCGCGGAAATTCGCGGAGGGCTACGTCCTGAAGGCGGACATCGCCAAGTTCTTCCCCAGCGTGGACCACGCCATCCTCCAGGGCCTCATCGCGCGCAAGGTGGCCGACCAGCGCGTGCTGCGGCTGTGCGCGGATATTCTCGCTTCCTCGCAGGACGGCCGTTTCCGGGCCTTTTTCACGGGCGACGACCTCTTCGCCCTGTCGCGGCCGACCGGCATCCCCATCGGCAACCTCACCTCGCAGCTTTTCGCCAACGTCTATCTCAACGAACTGGACCGCTTCGTGAAGCAGGAGCTTCGGTGGAAGGCCTACCTGCGCTACATGGACGACGTGCTGCTGTTCGGTCCGGACAAGGCGCGGCTGCGTACGGCCCTCTCGCGCACAGAGGATTTTCTGGCGCGGAACCTGCGCCTGCGCGTGCATCCGCTCAAGCGCACGGTGTCGCCGGTGCGCTGCGGGGTGGACTGGGTAGGCTACCGGGTGTTCCCGCCCGGCGCGCGGGGGCCGGCATCGAGCGAGAGCGTACGGCTGCGGCGCAGCAACATCTTCCGGTTCCGGGACAGGAACCGCCGGCTGCGCCGGCTCTGGCGCGCGGGAAAGCTGCCCCTGTCGAAAATCCTCGAGTCCATCCGCAGCTTTCTGGGCTACGCGCGCTGGGCCCAGGCGGGCCGGCTCATGGAGCGGCTGCTCGAACTGGAGGCGTTTTGACGGCAAAAAGGCTTGCGACCGGCCGCGTCGTTTTCGCGCTTCGCGTAAGCGGGGTCGGCGGCGCGTCTTCAGGCCGAGGGCCGGGTTTCGAGGCGGGAGATGCGCCCCTCGTGATCCTTGAGCTGCACCTGGGCGTCGGAGAGGGCCTGGCCGTGCACGATCATCGCCCTGTGATCGTTCTCGGTGCGGTTCAGGAATTCCAGGACCGCGTTTCGCATCTCGTGAATGTCGCCGCGAATGGTGTCGATTATCTCGGTCTTTTGTTCCGTCATCCTGGCTTCCAGGTTGGCAACGGCCACGGCGAGCTTCTTGTCGACCGCGCTGAGTTCCCGCGTGGTCTTGCCGATTTCCGCCTTGAGTTCCTGCGTGGTCTTGCTGATTTCCGCCCTGAGTTCCTGTTTGGTATTGCCGATTTCGGTCCTGAGGTCTCGCGCGGTCTTGCTGATCTCGGCCCTGAGCCCCCGCGTCGCGGTCGCGACATCGCTCCGGGTCGCCGGAAGTTTCTTGCTGGCCATGATGCGAATATTTTCCCTTATTCGTTCCTCGCGGGCAAGGGCCAAAGGTCCCAAGGCCGGCCGGAGAATTACCCATGACCGGCGCGAGAACGCTGCTATGGGCCGTCCTGGCCGCTTGCGCCCTGGGGCCGCCGGCCGGCGCCGCCTCCGGCGGCGGCGAGACGGTCCCGGGAGGCCTGGCCAACGGCTCGGCCGGCGGGGCGCGGCTCTCCGGCGGCGCCGAATCGCTCGGCGGCTGCCTGGGCCAGGCCGGGCCGGCCATGAGCAACGGGAGTGTCCAGGCGCAGGGCGGCTATTTCGGCGGCTGGCTGGTCCCGCCCGACCCGGTCACGGACCTCTCCGCGGCCCAGGACGGCGCGATACGCACCTCCTCCATTTCCTGGATCACCCTGTCCTTCACCTCGCGCGGCGAGAACGCCGCCGGCGGGGCCTTGCAGGCCGGCGCCCTCTACGACGTGCGCTGGGCCACCTTCCCCCTGACCAGCCAGGCCGTGTATCTTGCGGCCGGACAGCAGAAGCTCTTTCCCGCGGCTGGCCCGGCGCAGTCGCCCGTCTCGCTGCCCGTGGGGGTGACCCCGGGCTACGCCTGGTATTTCGGCCTGACCACGATCAACTCGGCGGGCATGCGCTCGGCTGTTTCCAACGCGGCGTCCGCCCCGGCGCGCAAGCTCCAGATGCTCGCGGACAACATCGCTCCCCTCTCGACGCTGGAGAACGGGGCGACGGCGTTTCTGCGCGTGCGGCTCTGGACCGACGCCGGCGCCGGCTCCATGTACTGGACGGGCCTCGACGTGGGCAAGTCCGGGACCTTGGGCGACGCCTCGGTGCAGGGCGTCGCCATATTCCGCGACGCCAACGCCAACGGGGCCTACGACGGGGCGGACATCCAGGTCTCGCCCAACGCGGTCTTTGCCTCCAGCCGCGCATCCCTGGGCTTGAACGGCGCCATGGGCGAGTTGATCAACAACTCCACCAGGACCTACTTCGTTGCCGCGGCCCTCCAGTACGGGGAACTGCTCGTGGAGGGCTCGACCATCGCGGTGTTCCTGAACGGAAACGCCTTCACGGTCACGGGCGGCGGGGTCGGCTCGCCGGACCTGCCGGGCTTGGGCTTCAACGGGGCCGACGCCGGGGTCGCGGCTCCCGACTTCGACATAGGCATCGGGCTGACGCTCGAAGGCTGGCTGCGCGCCGGCGCCGTCTCCGGCGCGCTTCTGGAAAAGGCGGGCGCCGGCTGCGCGACCGGCTTCTGCCTGACGGTCGCGGGCGGGGCGCTGACCCTCATCACGAACGGCAACACCTTGTCCGGCGGCAGCGTCGCTGACGGCCGCTGGCACCATTTCGCCGCGACCTACGACTCCGCCTCCGGCCGGCGGCTGTTTGTTGACGGGGTCACGGTCGCGCAAGCCGGGACGTCCGTATTGGCCGACGTCGCCGCCGGGCTGGCCGTGGGGCGGGACGACTACGGCGCCGGCTCGGGCTTTTGGTCCGGCGACCTGGACGAAATCCGCGTCTCGACCTTCGCCCGCTACGCGCACGACTTCATTCCCCAGCGCCGTCCGGGCACGGACGCGGGGACGTTCATCCTCTACCACTTCGACGCGGGCGATTTGGCCCAAGGCCGGGCCGCGGACGCGTCAGGCAGCGGCCGGCATGGGACTATGCAGGGCGGACTTTACGGCGCGGGCCTCTCCAGCGCGACGTCGGTCATGGGAATGACCCACACCGTGCAGGTCCTGTCCGCGGACATCTCGTCATCGGCCTGGTTCCGCGGCCAGACCGACGCGCCCGCGCTCAAGCTCCAGCTTTGGACCGACGCGGGCTACGCCACCATCGAGAAGCTCTCCGTGGCCCGGTCCGGATCAAGCCTGGACTCCGACGTCTCGGCCGCGCGCGTCTGGCTCGACGACGGCGACGGGGTTTTCGAGCCCGCTTTGGACTCGGACTTGACGGGCGGGGAGCTTTTCGTCGGTGGGGTGTCGACGTTTGATTTCGCGGCCGCGGGGGCGCCCCAGCTTATCGGAACGACGCCCAGGACCTATTTCCTGACCCTCGACCTGTCGCCCTCGGCCGCGGTCCCCGGCTCGCTCGGGCTGGTCGTCGGCGCCACGGACGCCTTCGTGCTGACCGGGTCGACCAACACGGTCTCGCCCGCGGGCTTCCCTCTGGGCGCGGGGCCGGACCAGATACTGGCCACCTGGCCCAACGTGACCACGGATTTCGCGACCGGGACGTGGCTCGACGCCGCGAGCGTGGTCTTCCGCGGAGCCTTCGGCCAGGGCAACGTGTCCTACTACCGCCGCGCCTGGAACCAGAGCGCCGATTACACGGTGACGGCCGGCGACACCCAATGGAGCGTGGGCAACGCGACCATGACGCCGGCATCGGGCGGGACCTGGTATTTCCACGTCCGCGGCTACGACTCCGCCCACGCGGCCGGCAGCCAGCAGGACTTCGAATTTTGGATAGACCGCTCCAGCCCCTCGGCTTCGGCCTTCGCAAGCCTGAGCTCGACCGGCGGGGCGCTGGGCGAGGTCCAGTGGAACAAGCTCATCGCCGGAACGACCGCGCGGCTGACCGTGCAGGACGTCTGGAGCGGCTTGAGCCTGGACACGGGCTCCTTCACCGCGCGGTTTTCCACCGACGCGGGCAACACCTGGACGCTGGTGACCGACACGGGAGGGGCCCCGCCCCGGG
>JAQUMZ010000198.1 GCA_028717865.1 Elusimicrobiota bacterium
GGCAGCCGGCCCCTGTCCGCCGTGCTGGGCCTCGAACGCGGCCTGCGGCTGCGGCTGGCGGCGGGGCAGGCTCCGGAAACCCTGATCCTCGCCCAGCATCCGGAAGTCTTCACCCTCGGCCGAAGGGCCCGCGCCGCGCAAAACCTGCCTTATCCCGCTCGCCGCGTCGACCGCGAGGGGGGGATCATTTTCCAAGGTCCGGGCCAGCTCGCGGGCTACGCCGTCTTCGACCTCAAGCGGCGGCGGCTGTCCGAGCTCGACCTGCGCCGGGCCATGGCGGGGGTTCTGGCCGAGGCGCTGCGCCAGTTGGGCGTGAAAACGTCGCGGCCGAGCCGGGCCGACGCCCTGCGCCGCGGCGGCCGGAAGCTGGCGTTCGTCTCGAGCCGAGGATTCGCGCTCAACGTCAACTGCGATCTGGCGCCCTTCCGCCTGCTGGCCGCGCCGGGCTGGACCTCCCTGCAGGAAATTATCGGCCAGCCCCAGGACGAGCACCACGTGGCCAAGCTCGTGGCCGAGGCGTTTCTGCGCTTTTTTTGAGCAGGGCCCGCCCGTTCCTCGTGCGCGCGCAGGGCGGTATGCGGATCCGAAGATTCGGACGCTGTCTCGCCCATCTCCACCGACCTTCTCATTAACTATCGGCCCGACCAAGGAATAGTCGGGCCGGCCTCGCGATCCTGGCGGATCGCGAGGAGTTTAACGGAAGTGGCCGCAGCAAAACCTCCCATCGCGGCCCCCCGCCGTACCAAGGGTGAGCTTTCGGTGAGCCTGCATGACTCCGGCCCCAACGACCTGATATCCTCCTGATGCTGCCCGCGATGGGCAGCAGGGAGGACGGAGCATGGACGTATCCGTAGAATCGTTTCGTGTTCTCTCACCAGAGACCGAAACTAACCCAACGGAGGAACGTCCATGCTCACTACAAGTCAACTGCGCCGGAAGGTCCGGATGAGTTTGCAGCCCGGAACGCTCAGTTCGATCGTCGCCACGAAGGTGTCCACGATCATCTTGGAGTCGCTCAACGCCCAGCTCATCGCCGAGCGCGACGCCGCCCTCGCCCGCGCGCCCTACGAGCGGCTGGAGGGCCCCAAGCGCAATGGGGTCAAGCCCGTGCGCCTGATGGGATTCTTCGGCGAGATGTGGCTGCGGCGCCCCGTGGTGCGTTCCGGCAGCCTGAGGCTTCCGCTGCTCGACGCTCTCAAGTCCGCCGGCACGCACCTGCGGGATCTGCTCGCGGCCCGCTTCTGGCTTCGCGGCACATCCACACGTGCGGTCGCCGAGGAACTGCGTTCGGCCATAGGCGCCAAGATGTCGGCCTCGACGGTCTCGCGGGTGACCAACGCCCTCGAACCCGTCCTGCGCGCTTGGGAATCCAGCCCGATCCCGGCAGGCATCCAGTATCTGTTCCTCGACGCGATATACCTGCCCGTTCGGCGTCCCGGCTTCACGAGCGAGCAAGCCCTGCTGCTCGCTCTCGGCGTCGATGGCGACGGCCGCCGCCACGTCCTTGGCTTTGCGCTCGGCGATCGGGAGAGCAAAGACAGTTGGGCAGCTCTGATCAAAGACCTCCTTGCGCGTGGCCTGGATCGACAGGTATTGCACTTGGTCATCTCGGACGAGCACAAGGGCATCGAGTCCGCCGTGTCGGAGTTGCTCGCCGTCGCTCACCAGCTGTGCGTCGTGCACCTGGAGCGCAACGTCAAGCACAAGGTCGCTGCTCCCGACTGGAAGGACGTGCTCGCGGACTTCCACCGTATCTTCTGGACGCCCAACCGCGACGAGTCCGTGCGCGCCCTGGGCGCATTCGAAGGTCGCTGGGCCGCGGCCTACCCGCGAACAGTGGCGCTCGTCACGCGCCGCTTCGAGGACCACGTAAGATTCTTTGCCGAACCCGATAAGTTCTGGACCCTGCTGCGCTGCACCAATCTCATCGAGCGTTTCAATCGTGAGCTGCGGCGCCGGCTCAATCCAGCCGGTGCCATGCATTCCGAGCTCAAGGTCTCCAAGCTTGTCTGGGCCGTCGCAGAGGCGCAGAAATCGCGCTGGAACTATGCTTGGAAGCCGCGCGGCGTACTCAAGATCCAGCAGCCGCGGTTCGCTCATGCCTGATTTGGATGCGTCCATGCTCCCGTCAAATTACACCCGGCAGCTTGACATGACCATCCAGCGCCACGCCAAGGACGTCCGAGCGCATCCTGAGCGCTGGCTGCCGTGGAATTAGTGGAATTACAGGAAGACCATCCCTAACACCGAGGCTAAGCCCTTGGGCGACCGTGTCCACAATGTCCAGCCACGTTAGATGCCCCATAGGAGAATCGGGGCTTACCCGCATCTTCTGGAGTGCGATCTATTGCAAGATTGCAAGACTAGGCAAGATAAGGAAAGCCAACTTATATTAAAATAACGTTTACACATACTGCTTAAAGAGGAGTTTCCACAATGTCCCAAGGCCTCCCCATGGCTCTTGCTTTTGAATTTTTTATTGTCCTTCCCGTCCTTGCACAGACAGCGCTGCCCGCCAAGTCTGAAACGGTGGACAAAGACTCCCCGCGTGCAACTCCTGCTGGCGCCACTTTCATGGTTCCGGCGGGGTGGAAGATGACTACGAAAGGGTCTATGGTTGTTCTAGACCCGCCCGAGCCCGACTCACACGTCGCCATCGTGGACGTAAGGGCGAAGGATGCGGCAGCGGCCGTGGCCATCGGCTGGACCGATTACAAACCCGGATTTAAACGGCCGCTTAAGGTCGCCCTGCCGCAGGCGGCCCGTAACGGCTGGGAGGAGCAGAAGGCCTTCCAGTATGAAACGTCGCCGAATGAGCGCGCAGTAGTGGCCGCATTTGCCTGGCGAGCAGGTGATGCGTGGACCGTTGGCCTCGTGGACGGGACCGAGCCGACGTTCGAGAAACGTGGCGCGCCGCTCTCACTCGTATTGCGTAGTCTCCGGCCCAAAGGATACTCCATGGAGTCATTCGCCGGGAAAAAGGCCAACCCGCTGGACGAGAAACGCCTTGCGATTCTAAAGGAGTTTATTGCGGGGGGAATGAGGCTGCTGGACACTCCTGGCGTGGGGCTGGCCTTTCTTGATGGTGGTAAGACCATGTGGGCTGGAGGCCTCGGCGTGAAAGAGTTGGGAAAGCCCGATCCGGTCGACGCGAACACGCTATTCATCGCAGCCTCGAATACAAAGGCACTGACGACCCTCCTCCTCGCCAAGCTGGTGGACGAGGGGAAAATGCGCTGGGATCAGCCGGTGATGGAACTGTTCCCCGGGTTCAAGCTGGGTGACGAGGCAACGACAAAGCAGGTGCAGGTCAGGCACCTCATCTGCGCCTGCACCGGGATGCCGCGACAGGATATGGAATGGTTGTTTGAATACCGTAAGCGAACACCGACTTCGTCGGTTGAACTTCTTGGAACGATGCAGCCGACGAGCCGCTTTGGAGAGGTCTTCCAATACAGCAACCTGATGGCGGCGGCGGCGGGCTTCATCGGCGGATCGCAGGCTGTGCCGGGAAAGGAGTTGGGGGTTGCCTACGACGAGGCGATGCGGGCGAGGGTCTTCCAGCCGCTCGGAATGAAAACTACGACGTTCGACTTTGCAAAGGCACTCCAAGGAAACGTTGCTCAGCCTCACGGCGACGACGTGGATGGAAAAGTTTGCCGGGCACGGGTGGACCTAAACTACTCTGTCGTCCCAGTGCGTCCGGCGGGAGGCGCCTGGACTAGCGCACGGGAGTTGGCCAAGTACGTTGAGATGGAGCTAGCCAAAGGCAAGCTACAGGACGGCACGCGGCTCGTATCGGAGGCGAACCTCCTGGAACGGTACAAGCCGAATGTGATCGTCAGCGAGAACGTAACGTACGGGATGGGGTTAATGGTGGACACGCAGTACGGCGTCAAAGTGGTCCACCACGGCGGCGACCTTGCTGGATACCACAGCGACATGATCTGGCTTCCAGAATATGGCGCAGGGGTCGTGTTTATGACGAACTCCGACTCGGGCGTGTTTATCCGGGGTCCGCTCCTTCGGAAACTGCTTGAGGTTCTATTCGATGGGAAACCCGAAGCCGATGAGATGTTGAAGGTCGCGGCGGCGCAACGCAAAGCGACCATCGCCAAAGAACGCGAGAGGCTAGTGGTCCCGGCAGTTCCTGGTGCCGTTGCGAAGCTGGCCCCACGCTACATCTCGAAGGCACTCGGTGAAGTGAAGGTTCTGAAAGAAGGAAGCGCCACCGTCTTCGACACCGGTGATTGGAAGAGCACCGTCGCCTCGCGGAAGAACGACGATGGGACGATCTCGTTCATTACGATCGCCCCGACGCTCGCCGGGTTCGAGTTTGTCGTCGCGGATAAGGAAGGGAAGCGCCGGCTGATTACACGCGACGCGCAACACGAGTACGTCTTTGAAGAGGTCGAGACCGCCGCGAAGCCTTGATCGTCTCGATGGCCACGCAGCGCATTTATCGTCGCAAGGAAACAGCATTAAGCCTCGGCGGCCTGATGTCCTCTTGGGTCATGCAGGTTCACCGAAAGGACACGAAGATTCGGACGCTGTCTCGCTCATTTCCACCGAACTTCAATACTATCGGCCCGACCAAGGAATAGTCGGGCTGGCCTCGCGATCCTGCGGATCGCGAGGGATTTTACGGCTGAGGCCGCAGAAATGCCGCCTTCCGCAGGCTCCCGCCGTGCCGAGGTTCGCGCGCGGTCGTGCGGCGCGCGGCCATGCCCGGGAGTCTCAATTCTGCTAAAATAATCCGCATGAAACTCGCGAACTGGATGCAGCGGCTGGGGACGGAGACGGCCTTCGAGGTGCTGGTGCGCGCGCGCGCCCTGGAAGCGCAAGGGCGCAAGATCATACACTTGCAGATCGGGGAGCCCGATTTCGACACCCCAAAGAATATACGCGAAAGGGCCAAGCTGGCCATCGACGAGGGCTACACCCACTACGGCCCCTCCGCCGGCCTGCCCGCCGCGCGCACCGCCGTCGCGGAGTATCTTACCAAGACTCGCGGCGTGAGCTACGCCCCCGAGGAGACCATCATCGTCCCCGGAGGCAAGCCGGTGATGTTCTTCACCATCATGGCCCTAGCCAACCCCGGCGACGAGGTCATATATCCCAACCCGGGCTTCCCGATCTACGAGTCCATGATCAATTTCGTGGGCGCCAAGGCCGTGCCCCTGCCCATCCGCGAGGAGAACGACTTCAACTTCGACGTCAAGGAGCTCGAAAGACTCATCACCCCCAAGACCAAGCTCCTGATCCTCAACTCCCCCGCCAACCCCACGGGAGGCTTCCTAGAGGAATCGGACCTGGCCCGGATCGCCGGGCTCCTGGCCAAGCGCCCGGACGTCATGGTCCTCTCCGACGAGATATATTCCCGCATACTCTACGGCGACGCCAAGCACCACTCGATCGCGGAGTTCCCGGGGATGAAGGAGCGCACCATCATCCTCGACGGCTTCTCCAAGACCTACGCCATGA
>JAQUMZ010000199.1 GCA_028717865.1 Elusimicrobiota bacterium
ATATACTTACGAGACCCCCTCTTCCCCCTCCAATCCCACGCCTCAGCGCGTCGTCTCCGTCCCCAGCCAACCCGGCGCCGCGCCGCGCCCCGGCAGCCCCGCGCCCAACCCGACACGCGACGACATCATCGCCAGATCCCAGGCCGGCGACATCGAAGGCGCCCGTCAAATTCTCGAACAAGCCCTCGCGGCCGACCCGAACAACCCCGAACTCCTCGGCCTGCGCGCCCTGACCGAAGAGCGCCAAGATACCAAGCTCACCTCCTCCCGCCTCAAGGACATCGTCAGCCCCTTCCTGGGAGCCGCCCCCGACCCCGGCGCCCTGGCCGATGGAGAGAGCCCCGGCCAAACCCCGATTTCCGCCGCGGCGGCCATCCCCATCGGCCTCTCCGTGGGCCGCGGGCCGCCCATCCCCCGCGAGCAAATAGCCGCCCCCCCCAGGGCCGACAAAAACTCCCCCGCCGTGCGCGCCGCCCTGGACGCCCTCAAGATAAAGGACTACTCCCGCGCCGAGGCCAGGCTGGCCGAGCACCTCGACGGCAACCCCGGCGACTGGTACGCCCGCAGCCTGCGCGCCCTGGCCCTGCGCCAGCAAGGACGCTACCGCGAGGCCGCCCGGCAAGCCCAAACCGCCGTGCGGCTCAACCCCTTCGACCCCGAGGCGCATAAGATCACCGGCCTCATCTTCTCCGACCTGCGCGACTACGAGGCCTCGGCCGAGGAATACGGCAAGGCCCAGTCCATCAACCCCGACGACGCCGCGGCCAGGGCCGGGCGCGGCAAAGCCTTCATGAACCTCGGCCGCACGGAGGAGGGCCTCGACGACCTGCAGGCCGCGGCCAAACTCGACCCCTCCCTGGCTTATCTCTATGATGAGGCGGTCCGCAGCAAAAGTCCGGTATCCGGCCGCCGCGCCAGGTCGCACGCGGCCGCCCTGGTCGGCGCGGTCCTGGGCCTGGCCCTGCTCGTGGCCGCCCTGCAGCTTTGGACCTACAAGTCGGGCAAGACCGGCCTGTCGCGCCGGCCCGCCATGCGCCGGGCCGACCGCGGGGAGGCTCCCTGCGCGGGATATGAGATCGTGCGCCAGATCGGCGAGGGCGGCATGGGGACCGTATTCGAGGCCCTGGACACCGCCCTGCAAAGGCGCGTGGCGCTCAAGCGCCTGCGCGCCGAGATCGCCGCGGACGCCCGCGAGCGCAGGCGGTTCTTGAAGGAAGCCCGGACCGTGGCCTCGCTCAAGCACCCCCACATCATCGAGATCTACTCCGTCGTCGAACAGGGCGACGGGCTCTTCCTCGTCTTCGAGCTCCTGGAAGGCCGGACCCTCGACGAGGTCCTGCGCGAGCGCCGGGCGCTGACCCCGGCCGAGGCCCTGGCCCTGGCGCGGCCCGTGGCCCTGGCCCTCGACCACGCCCACGCCCAGGGCGTGATCCACCAGGACCTCAAGCCCGGCAACGTCATGGTCACGGCCAAGACGGTCAAGGTCATGGACTTCGGCATCGCCCGGAGGGTGCTGGAAACCCTCTCGACCATCGGCGCCGCCGAGGTCGTCGGGACCCCGGCGTACATGGCCCCCGAGCAGGAGCAAGGCGCCTGCTCCCCCGCCTCGGACGTATACGCCCTGGGCGTCTGCCTCTACGAAATGCTCGGGGGCAAGCGGCCCTTCGACGGCGCCGGGTCGTACCTGCGCAAGATGCAGAGGCAGTACCAGCCCCTGCGCTCCATCTCGCCCGGGCTTTGCGCCGGCATCGAGGCCGTCGTGGACAAGGCCTTGGACCCGGCCCCGGAGAAAAGGCACGCCTCGGCCGCGCTTCTGGTGGCCGACCTCGAGCGCTGGCTCATGGCGGGCACGACCGTTTAAACGCGGAACGACCCCACAAATTCAGCCGGACGCGCAGCGGAGCCAGGGCGCCTGAGCCTGTCATGTTGTAAGATTTACATCAAATGATGTAAAATGAACAACATGCGCAACATCTTCGGGTCGCGATTAAGGAGGAGGCTGCTCGCTTATTGCTTCGAACATGCCGGGGAAGCCTTCCACGTCCGCGGTCTGGCCGCGCGTCTCGACGAGGATCCCGGCAATCTTTCCAGGGAATTGGCGCGGCTGTCGCGGGACGGCCTTTTCAGCGCGGCCGTGATCGGCAGCATGAAGCGGTATTCACTCAACCGACAATATCCTCTTTTCGACCAGTTCCGGGAGATTCTGACCCGAACCGAGGGAGCCGTGGGGCAGCTTCAGCGGCTTTGCGAGAGCAGCGCCGACATAGAGAGGGCCTTCATCCACGGATCGTTCGCGCGTCTGGAGCACGGCAGCCCCTCAGACATCGATGTCGTCCTGGTGGGCGAAGTCCCGAGCGGCCACTTCTTGAGGGAACTCGGCGGATTGGAGAAACGGCTCGGCAGGGAGATCAATTATACGTCGTATACCCCCGCGGAATTCGCTACGGAAAGGAAGAAGCGGGGCGGCTTCCTGGACCTCGTGCTGAAAGGCAAGATTGTCGTCTTGAAGGGGAATCCGCGTGGCTGAGAAATTGACCGCCAGATTGCTGGCCGAAGGGAAGCTGCGCAGGCAGAAAGCCGGGATCGGCCAAATCGAGGGGCTGCTGCGCCAAGCCATGCTCGACCTAAGCGAGGCGCGCAAGACTGCAGGCATCGCTGAACGCGCCACCTACATCATGGCGTATATGGCCATGCTCAAGGCGGGGCGAGCGCTGCTCCTGCTTCATGGATACGTGCCCGACGACGGCGCGCAGCATAGGACCGTGGTCGAGTTCGCGGCGGCCAAGCTCGGCTCGAAATGGGATGAAGTCACGATACGTTTCGAACGGATGCGGCGTAAGCGCAACGACATGACCTATGAACCCGGCGTCATGCTGTCCCGCTCGGAAGCTCTTCAAGCCTTCAATGATGCCGCCACGCTGGTCCGCGCAATTATCGATATCGCGAAAGCGGCGGATCCGCAGGTCCGCATCCCTTTCAAAATGTCCTGAACGCGCCGAAAGCGTTATTATCTAAAGCAGGTACGGCCGCTTGAAGACGTAGAACAAGGCCCCCAGCGCCGGCGCGAGCAGGGCCGACCCGCAGAGAAAGGCCCACAGGACCGGCCGCAGAACCGAGACCGGCGCGGCGGCTTGGGCATAGGTCAGCTCCGGCGGGATCAGATATGGAAATTGCCCGGCCGCCCACCCCAGCAGGAGCAACGACACCTCGGCCGCCGCCAGGAACCGGCCCAGGCGGAAGCGCCGCCGCCAGAAAGCGGCCAGCCCGCCCACGGCCGCGGCAGCCGCGGCGGCGCGCAAGGCCAGGGCCGGCGCCCCGCGCCCGGGCGCGGCCAGGGCGAGGCAAACCAGGGCCAGGAGCCCGGCCGCGGCGCCCGAAGCCAGGGTCCGACGGCGGAAGTCCTCCCGCAGGTCCGGCTCGTCCTGGACCTCGACGCACAAATACGCCGCGGCCAGGTACGCCAGGAGCGCCAAGGCGAGCAGACCCGCCGCGATCGGGAAGGGCGCCAGCCAGACCGTGAAGAATTCCGCGCCTTGAGGCGGCCGCGAGGCCCGCAGCCGGCCCGAGGCCAGAGCCCCCGCGCAGACGCCCAGCATGATGGGCGTGAACGTGCTCGCCAAGGCGAACAGGCGGCCCCAACGCCGGTTGGCCTCCAAGGAGGAGAAACCGTAGCCCCTGAACACGAAGGCCGCGCCGCGCAGGACGATGCCGGCCAAGGCCAGGGCCAAGGGCACGTGCAGCCAGATCGAGATCGCCGCGAAGGCCGCGGGAAAAGCGGTGAACGTCAGCACCAGCGCGGCGATAAGCCAGACGTGGTTGACCTCCCAGATCGGAGCCAGGGCCGCGCCCACGGCCCGGCGCTGGCGCTCGGCGCGCGGACCCGCGGCCAGCAAGTCCCAGACCCCCGCGCCGAAGTCTGCGCCTCCGGTCAAGGCGTAGGCCGCCAGCGCGGCGAAGAGCAGGGCCGCGGCCAGGGCCTCAGGCATGGGCCTCGGGCGCGCCGAGCACGTCGCGCCGAAGCACGACGAGCACCACAACGGACAGGAAGATGTATATCGCGCAAACGGCCGCGAAGGTGGCCCAGAGTCCCGGCATGGGCGTCACGGCCTCGGACACGCGCATGAACTCGTAGATGATCCACGGCTGGCGGCCGAGCTCGGTCACGGTCCAACCCGCCTGCAGGGCCAGGAAACCCAGGGGCGCGCACAGCGCCACCAGCTTCAGGAACCAGGGCTGGTCCGGCAGGCCTCGGCGGCGCCAGGCCAGGAAAGCCGCCAAGAGGGCCAGCGCCGCCATGGCCAGGCCGCAGGCCACCATGAGCTGGAAGGCCAGGTGCACGGCGGCCGCCGGGGGGCGGTCCGCCGGCGCGGCGGCTTTAAGCCCCTCCACCTCGGCGTCGAGGCTCCCGTAGGCGAGCAGGCTCAAGGCGCCGGGGATTTCCAGCGCCCAGCGGGTGGCCTCGGCTTTCTCGTCCGGCCAGCCTCCGACGCGCAGGGGGGCGCGGGCCTGCGTATTCCACTGCCCCTCCATGGCGGCCAGCTTCAGCGGCTGGCGGCGGGCGACGTCCACGGCGGAGAAATCCCCGCTCAACGGCTGCAGCAGGGCGGCGGCCCCCCCCACCCACAAGGCGATGGCCAGGGCGACGCGATGGAAAGCGGCGCCCGGGCGGCGCAGGAGCATGAAGGCGTGTATGCCGGCCACGGCGAAGCCCACGGCCGCGAAGGCCGCCAGGGTCATGTGCAGGGTCTGCTCGGCCGAGGCCGCGTTCCACATCGCCGCGAAGGGCCTGACCCGGGCCAGGCGCCCCGCCTCCATGACAAAGCCCTCCGGCGCGTTCATCCAGGCGTTGGCGCAAACGACGAAGACCCCGGAGGTCGTCCCGGCCAGCCACACGCCCACGCCGCAGAGCCAGTGCGCCAGGGGCGGCACGCGCTCCCAGCCGTAGATATAGACGCCGAGGCAGATCGCCTCCAGGAAGAAGGCGAAGCCCTCCAGGGAAAAGGGCATGCCGATTATGGGGCCGGCGAAGGCCATGAAGGCCGGCCACAGCAGGCCCAGCTCGAAGGAAAGTACCGTCCCCGAAACCGCCCCCACGGCGAAGAGCGCGGCCGCGCCCCGGGACCAGCGCCGGGCCAGCTCCAGGGCCGCCGCGTCGCCTCGCCTGAGCCAGCGGCCCTCGGCCAAAACCATGAGCAGGGGCAAGGCGATGCCGGCGCAGGCGAAAAGAATGTGGAAATACAGCGACACCGCCATCTGCGCGCGCGCCGCGAACAAATCGCTCACGGCGGACAATCTAGCCTTATGGGGCCCGGCTGTCCAGCGTCAGCGAGTGTCGGGTGGGTGGCGCCGGCTACGGTACCACCCCGACGGCACCGGATCGCCCCTCCTATGGGCGATCCGGTTGCGCAGTCGCTTCGCTCCCGCGCTGGCTTAACGGCATGTGGTCAAAGCCGTTCGCGAGGTTCGCGCCCGACCGG
>JAQUMZ010000200.1 GCA_028717865.1 Elusimicrobiota bacterium
CCGGCCCCAGGGCAAGGCCCAGCGCCTGGTCCTCATCAACCCGGTCATCGTCGCGCACGAGGGCGAGATGCTGGAGGAGGAGGGCTGCCTCTCCGTCCCCGGCGTCTACGCGCGCGTGCGCCGCTACGCGCGCGTGCGCCTGCGCGCCTTGGACGCGCGGGGGCGGACCTGCGAGATGTCCGCGGAAGGCCTGCTGGCCAAGGCCTTCCAGCATGAGGTCGACCATCTCGACGGCAAGCTTTTCATAGACCGCCTGCCCTTCGTCGAGAAGCTCAAGGTTCTGGCGGTCATCAAGGAAGTGCGGCGGAATTGGACGTGAAGATGAGCGCGGAAGCGCAGAGACCGGGCGGGTCCTCATTCCGTCCCAAGGTTCGCGTCCGACGCAGGAGGACGCGAACCCCGGCGCCGCCACTCCGGGCGGCGCCGTTCCGTTGTCCGTCGCCATTCCAAACGGCGCATGCCACCCCGACGGAACCGGCGCCCCCCTCATATGGGGGCGCCGGTTGCGCGCTCGCTGCGCTCACGCGCTGGTTTCGCGCTCGCTGCGCTCGCGCGCTGGTTCCTGACTCGGCGCTATCATGAGAACCCTCTTCTACGGCACCCCCGCCGTGGCCGTGCCCTTTCTCGAGCTGGTGGCCCGCAAGACGGTTCTGGCCGGGGTCCTGACCGGACCGGATCAGCCCGCGGGCCGGGGCCTGCTGGTGCGCCCGGGGCCGGTGAAGGCCAAGGCCCTCGAGCTGGGCGTGCCGGTTTTTCAGCCCCAGCGGCCTATCGAGGCCGCGCCGCAGCTACGCGCCCTGGAGCCCGATCTGTCCGTCGCGGTCGCCTACGGCAAGCTGCTGCCGGCCGAGCTCCTGGCCGCGCCCCGGCTGGGCACCCTCAACGTCCACTTTTCCCTGCTGCCCAAATATAGGGGCGCGGCTCCGGTGCAGTGGAGCCTGGTCAACGGGGAGCGCCGGGCCGGGGTGACCGTGTTCTGGCTCGTGGCGGAGCTCGACGCCGGCCCGGTTTTCACGCGTCGCGAGACCGACGTCGGGCCCGACGAGGACGCCGGAAGCCTTTTCGAGCGCCTGACGGCCCTGGGGCTCGAGGCTCTGGCCGAGGCCCTGGACCGAGCCGCCGCCGGCTCGCTGCTGCGCCAGCCCCAGGCCGGCGAGCCCAGCTGGGCGCCCCGCCTGCGCCGCGAGGACGCGCGCGTGACGTTCGCGATGCCCGCCGGGCGCATACACAACCTGGCGCGCGGCCTGCGCCTGTGGCCCACGGCGTTCATGGAATTGCGGCCTCCGGCGCCCCGCCTGGTGCGATTGCTCAAAACCCGGCTGCCCGGGTCCGCCGAGGCGGCCGAGTCAGGCACCCCTCCCGGCGGCATCGTCGCCGTTGAACGGGGCGGCGGGATTTTGGTAGAATGCATGGACCGCAGCCAGATCTGGATTCTCACGGTTCAGCCCGAGGGAAAAAAACCTGTTTGCGCCGCGGATTTCATAAATGGCCTGCGCCTGGGCGTGGGGCGCGTTTTGCCTTTGGCATGATTCTAAGAGATAAAGCGAGAAATCTGGAGACGGCGGCGGTCGCGTTGGCGGCCGTCGCGGTCTCGTATCTGCTCCTCCAATGGGGGATGCAGGGGATCATCCACAACCGCAAGACCCTGACGGTCCCGGACCTCAAGGGCCGCTCCATTCCGGCGGCGCTCGACGTCCTGGCGCCCTTGGGCATCGGCTTGCGCAAGGAGGGCGAGGAATTCAACAACGCCGTTCCCATTTCCTCGGTCCTGCGGCAGTTCCCGCCGGCCGGGACGGTGGTCCGCGAGGGCAAGATCGTGCGCGTCGTGGTCAGCCAGGGCGGAGAGACGGTGCTCTCTCCCGTCCTGACGGGGCTGCCCCTGCGCAACGCCACGATGCTCTTGCGCCAGGGCCAGCTGGGCCTGGGCGAGGTCAACGAGGCCTATTCCCTGCGCTTCGAAAAGGGCGTCGTCCTCTCCCAGGAGCCCCGGGCGGAGTCCAGCGTGGAACGCGGCTCGCTGGTGAACGTCACCGTTTCCGGCGGGCCGCCGCCCGCCGGCGTGCTGCTCATGCCCGATTTCCTGCGCAAGAACGTAGTGGAGGCCCGGAACTGGGCGGCGGCCTCGGGCGCGAACCTGCGCGAGAACAAGGACCTGGCTTCCCCCTTCGCCTACTGGACGATCCTCTCCCAGGAGCCGGCTCCCGACACGGTCCTGCAGCCCGACGCGAGGCTGTCGGTCGTGATCAGCGGCAAGGCGGGCGGACCGGGCGGAGCGGGACCGGCCGTCACGAACTTCCACTACGAGCTCCCCCAGGGAGGCGCGGAAAGCCTGGTGCGCATCGTGGTCTCGGACAAGTACGGCGAGCGCGAGCTTTTCAACGGCTTGCGGCGGCCCGGCTCGAAGATCGACCTTCCCATCCAGGAGGTCGGAGACGTCCACGTCAAGATTTTCCTCAACGGGATACTCGTCGACGAGCGGGACCTCTAGGGTGAATATGGCTCCCCCCCGCTTGATCGAGATCGTTCCCTCCCTGCTTTCGGCCGACCTGGGCCGCTTGGCCGAGCTTCTGCGCGAGGTGCGTTCCGGGGGCGCCGCCTGGGTCTCGGTCGACGTCATGGACGGCCATTTCGTGCCGAATTTGAGTTTCGGGCCGCAGCTGGTGCGCCTGATCAAGCGCGCGACCCCCTTGCGCGCGGACGTCCACCTCATGGTGACCAACCCCGAGACCGTCGCGCCGTGGTTTTTGAGCGCGGGCGCCGATCGCGTCACGTTCCACCTGGAGGCCGCCGCCGACGCCCGCGCCTTGCTGCGCGCGGTACGCAAGGCCGGCGCCCAGGCCGGGATCGCCGTCAAGCCGCGGACGTCCGAGGCGGGGCTTCTGCCCCTGCTCGACGAGGCCGACGCCGCCTTGGTTATGACCGTCGAGCCGGGCTTCGGGGGCGCGAAGTTCCTGGACGCCGTGCTGCCCAAGATTTCGGCCGTGCGCCGGGCCGTGGATTCGCGCGGCCTGGGCTGCCGCGTCCAGGTCGACGGCGGAGTCAACCTGGCCACGGTGGAGCGCGCCGCCGCGGCCGGGGCGGACGATTTCGTGGCGGGGCAGGGGATATTCGCGGAGCCGCAGCCGGCGGCCGCGGTCCGGGCGCTCAAGCGGGCGGCCCAGGCCGCCCGCGACGGCGGGTTTGCGCCCCCGGCCGCAGCGGAAGGCGCGAAGTGAAATCAGGACTCCCACAGGAGGAGACATGGCTGTAGTCATCAGGTTGCAGAGGACGGGCAAGCCGAAGCAGGCGCATTTCCGCCTCGTCGCCATCGAGCGCGGGCGCGGGGCGACCGGCAAGCCGCTCGAGGTGCTGGGCAGCTACAACCCCCGGGGCGAGGCCGCGGCCAAGAAGCTGGAACTGCGCCGGGACCGCTACGAGGCGTGGCTCAAGAAGGGCGCCTTGCCTTCGGAGACCGTATCCGGCCTGGTCCAGGCCGCGTTTAAGACGGCGGCCGCTCCCGCGGCGGAGAAGCAGCCGTGAAGGACCTGACCCAGTTCCTGGTCAAGAACCTGGCGGACCATCCGGAGCAGGTCTCGGTGCAGGAGACGGAGCAAGGCGGCGCGGTGACCCTGAAGCTGTCCGTGGCCGAGGAAGACAAGGGCAAGATCATCGGCAAGAAAGGCAAGGTGATCAAGGCGATCCGGGCGCTGGTGGCCGCGGCCGGAACCAAGGCCCAGAAGGCCACGGCGGTCGACATAGACTAGGCCCGCGCATGAGGATCGACGTCGTCACGCTTTTCCCGGAGATGTTCGAGCCCGTCCTGGGCGCGAGCATCATCGGGCGCGCCCGGCAGCGCGGCGTCGTGCGCCTGGCCTGCGTCAATCCGCGCGACTACGCGCGCGACCGCCGCCGCACCGTCGACGACCGGCCGTTCGGAGGCGGGGCGGGCATGGTGCTCAAGCCCGGCCCGCTTTACGAGGCGATCTCCAGCGTCCGCGGGCCGAAGAGCCGCGTGATCTTCCTTTCCCCGCAAGGGCCGCGCTTCGACGCCGCGGCGGCGCGCCGGCTGGCCCGGCTGGAGCATATGGTGCTCGTCTGCGGGCATTACGAGGGCGTCGACGAGCGGCTTCTGCGCTACTGCGACGAGGAGCTTTCGGTCGGCGATTTCGTCTTGACCGGCGGGGAGTTGCCCGCCATGATGGTCGTAGACGCCGTGACCCGGCTGCTGCCCGGCGCCCTGAAGAAGCCGGAGGCCAGCGCCCGCGAGTCATTCGAGGGCGGGGTCCTGGAACATCCGCAGTATACGCGGCCGCGCCACTGGCGGGGGCGCCGGGTGCCGCAGGCCCTGCTTTCCGGAGACCATGGGCGCATCGCGCGCTGGCGCGAGCTCGCCAGTTTGCGCACGACGCGGCGCAAGCGCCCGGATTTGAGCGAAGATTCCAAGGGCAAAACGCAGGACGCATAGGAGAAATTGCATGGTGGCAGCAGAACAGGCGAAGAAGCAAACGCCGGATTTTCGTCCCGGCGACACGATTCGGGTGCACATCAAGGTCAAGGAAGGCGACAGCGAGCGCATCCAGGTCTTCGAGGGCACCTGCTTGCTCAGGCGCGGGCGCGGCGACGGGGAGAGCTTCACCGTGCGCAAGGTGTCCTTCGGCGTGGGCGTGGAGCGGACTTTCCCCCTGGTCTCCCCCCACATCGAGCGCATAGAGCTGGTCAAGGCCGGCAAGGTCCGCCGGGCCCGGCTCTATTATCTGCGCGGCCTGAGCGGACGCGCGGCGCGCTTAACCGAGGTCGAGGGGCGCCAGGAGCCGGCGGGGCCCGCGGCCCCGTCCGAGGGCGCCGCCACGGCGCCGGCCGCTGCCGCCGCCGAGCCGTCCCCGACGGCCGCGCCGCCGGTGCTGGCCCAGGAGCAGCAGAATCCCGGCAAGGCGGCCGCTCCCAAGAAGACCATGGCCGCCAAGGCCGGCTCGACGGCGAAGTAGCGCCGAAAATGCCGTTCGCAAGCCGCGGCGGGCCCTCGCCTGCCGAGTTCGATGCGGCCTTGAGGGCTTCCCGGCGGACGGCCTGGCTCATAGGCGTAGACGAGGCCGGCCGGGGGCCGATGGCCGGACCCCTGGTGGTGGCGGCCGTGCGCCTGGGCGAGCCGGTCGCCCCGGAGCTGCGCGCGGCGCGGGACTCCAAGCTTTTGTCCGCGCGCCGGCGCGCGGAGCTTTTCGAGGTCATCCGCGCGCGGGCGCAGGCCGCGGCCGTGGCCTGGGCCCAGCCGGGCGAGATAGACGAGTTCAACGTCCTGGGCGCCACCCTGCGCGCCATGGGGCGCGCCGCGCGGCGGGCCGCCGCGGGCGTGGGCCGCTCCGATTGCGTGGTCGTGGTCGACGGAAACAAGACGGTCCCGGGCCTGGAGCTCGCGCAAATCGCCGTCGTCGGCGGCGACCGCCTTTGCCTGGCCGCGGCCTGCGCCAGCATAATCGCCAAGGTTACGCGCGA
>JAQUMZ010000201.1 GCA_028717865.1 Elusimicrobiota bacterium
CGGGGCAGGAAGGACTTGGCCCGCTTGCGCCGCGCCGCGTCGAGCTCGCCCGGGACCTCCTGGACGAAGCGCTTGACCAGGCACAGCGAGCCCTTTTCGATGTCCTTGGGACCGATCTCGACGCGCAGGGGCACGCCCTTGCCCTCCCATTCGTAGTACTTCGCGCCCGGCGAGACGCCCTCGCGGTCGTCGAGCTTCACGGACAAGCCCAGGGCCTTGAGATCCTCGGCGGTCCGGCGCGCCTCGGCCATGACCTTGGCCTTCTCCTCTTCGCTCTTGTAGATGGGCACGACCACGACGTGGATGGGAGCCAGGGCCGGCGGCAAAACCAACCCGTTGTCGTCGCTGTGGGCCATGATCAGCGCCCCGATCAGGCGCGTGGAGACACCCCAACTCGTGGCGTAGACGTATTCCAGCTGGCCCTGCGCATTGAGGAACTGCACCCCCGCCGACTTCGCGAAATTCTGGCCCAGGTAGTGGCTGGTGCCCATCTGCAGGGCCCGGCCGTCCTGCATCATGCCCTCGATGCAGAAGGTCTCCACCGCGCCCGCGAAGCGCTCCCCCGCCGTCTTGCGGCCCCGGATGACCGGCACGGCGAGGACGTTCTCGGCCACGTCGGCGTAGACGTCGAGCATGCGCCGGGTCTCCTCCCAGGCCTCGGCCTCCGAGGCGTGCGCGGTGTGGCCCTCCTGCCAAAGGAACTCCGCCGTGCGCAAAAACAGCCGCGTGCGCATCTCCCAGCGCACGATGTTGCACCACTGGTTCACGAGCAGGGGCAGATCGCGGTAGCTCTGAATCCAGCCCTTGAAGGTCTCCCAGATTATGGTCTCGCTGGTGGGCCGGATCACCAGGGGCTCATCGAGCTCGGAGTCGGGATCCACGCCGACCTTGCCGTCCTTGGAGCGCAGCCGGTAGTGCGTCACCACGGCGCACTCCTTGGCGAAGCCCGCGGCGTGCGCCTCCTCCTTGGCCATCAGCGACATCGGGATGAAGAGCGGGAAATAGGCGTTCTGGTGGCCCGTGGCCTTGAACCGGTCGTCGAGCTCGCGCTGGAGCTTCTCCCAGATCGCGTAGCCGTGGGGGCGTATGACCATGCAGCCGCGCACGGCCGAGTGCTCGGCCAGCTGCGCGCGCCGGATGACGTCGAGATACCACTGCGCGTAGTCCCGGGCGCGGGTGGTCAGGCCCGGCTCCGCCGGGGCCTTGCTCTTCTGTATCTGCTGGTTCATGAGTCCTCCCGAAGTCGGGCAGATAGGATATCGAATTGCGGGCGCGCCGCGCAAAGCGAACGGCTGGGGACGTTCCTTGCTTATCTTGCGAAAGTCGCGCGCCGAACGAATCGCGCGCGAACCTTGCCCGCCTATTTCACGACCAGCTTGCCCCCGATGTACGTCGCCCGGTAGAGGTTCCTGGCCGCAGCCAGGGAGAGCCCCGCGCAGCGATGGGAGAAGGCCCGGTGGTCGGCGGCTCGCCGCGCCGGGCCGTGCAGTATGAAGCCGCCCCTGAAGAACATCACGTACTCGCCCAGGGCGTTGGCCCGCACGGAATCGCCGACCTGCGGCGGGTTCCAGCGCAAGGCGCCGTCCACCTGCTCGGAGACTCCGCGCTCGGGGTGCGCGAAACGCTCCTTGGACGTCATCTCCATGGGCCCGGCGATGACTCCCGACGCGCCCCCGAACGCCGCCGAGGCGTAGGCCAAAGCGTAGCTCTCCAGGGATTGGTCGCCGCGCATGAGGTGAATGCGCCCCGCAGCGGAATCGACGAGCAGCCAGGTGGTCAGCATCTCCCACTGCTTCTCGAGCAGGCGCTTCTCCTCCTGCAGGGCCAGCCCCGCCTCGAACAGCGCGCGCCGCGAGCGCGTCAGCCCCGAGAGGCCCTCCTGGAGCCGGGCGACGTCGCGGGCCTTGAAATCGCGCAGGGCCTGCAGGTCCACCACGGCGGCGGCGGCCTTCTCACGCTCGCGGGTGAGCCCCCGCCACTGCACGTCGCGCCCCGCCGCGCGCGAGTCGAGCCACGCCGCGGTCAGGTGCGCGCCCAAAAGCAGGCCCAGGGCCGCGGCGGCCACCAGCGGCGCGGCGGCCCGGTCCTGCAGGCGCTTGAGCAGGGCGGTCTTCATCAGTAGATATAAACCTTCGTGCCCGCGGGCACGGCTTCAAAAAGGTTCTTCAAGTCCGCGGCCCCCAGACGCACACAGCCGTGGGAAGCGGGACGGCCCAGCAGTTCCTCGTTGCGGGTGCCGTGTATGAGATAGCCGTCCCCCAGGTTGAGCACGTAGGCTCCGAGCTCGCCGGAGACCTTACGCGCGGGATCGTCGGGAGGCGGGATGTCCTGCTTGGCCTCCACGTAGGCCCAATCCGGCTTGAGCCACTGCGGGTCGACCGCCTTGCCGATGACGCGGAACTCCCCGCGCGGGGTCACGAACTCCCAGCGGCGCCCGGTCCCGCGGTCCCGGAGCGTGCCCCCGCGCCCGACCGAGCAGTCCGCCTGCCAGAGCAGCTTCACGCCCTTCTTGAGATAAAGCTTGTTGGCCTTGGAATCGACCAGCACGTGCAGGCTGCCCTTGAGTTTCTTGCCGACCTTGCGCCTCAGGGCGCCGACCTCCTCGGCGATGACGCCCTGCGTGCGCAGGTAACTCTTGTCCTGGGGCAGAAAATTCGGCAGGCCGCCGATGAACTCCCGTTCGCGGTCGAGGGCGCGTATGGCTCCGGTCAGGTCCGTGATCTCCCGCGACCGGCGCTGGAGGGTCTCGCTCATGTCCTCGAGGCGCCAGTTGACCCGCCAAAGGCCGGTGGCGGCGCGCGCCAGGCGCACGGCCTCGATCCCGAAAGCCGCCAGCCAACAGGCCGACAAGACGAGATAGAGCCTGCCCCAGGACCTCATGGCTCCTCAATGATACAAAAGTGCGCGCCGACTCCCAGGCGTCCCGTTGGCGCCGCGGCCGGTTACAGCTCGAAATCCAGGCCGAAGTCCCAATGCGCCTCGCGGCGCGGGAAGAACTGCCCGAAGGCCGAGTGACCGGTGAAATAGCCTACGTGGAAGCGCATGGCACGCGTATAGTCCTTGAACGCGAGGCGCAGCCCGGCCACCGAATGGCTGGTCGGGTTCCAGCCGACCTCCTCGCGCCAGCCCAAGTCCTGCGCCAGGTAGAAACTCAACGACCGCGAGGCGATCTTCTTGGGACAGCCCCGCAGTTCCAGGCCGGCCTGCAGCTGCCCCCGGCCGGCGGCCGGAATCTCGTGCAGCAGATAAGCGCCTCCGCCATAGACGCGCACGGCCTCGCGCCAGGCATCCGCCGACAACAGGGCGCGCAGGCCCTCGCGGCTGTAGCGGAAACCCTCGTCGTGCGTGCGCCGGATATAGTCGTCGCCCAAATGAGAACTTTCGTGGAAGAGAACCAGCTTCCCGGACACCCCGTCCTGGCGGACGGATAGCGGCAGATTGGCGAAAAAATCCACCGTCTCGAACTCATTGACGCCTTCGTGGAGCCGGAAGCGCGAATAAGCCATGCCCTCCACGTCCCACTGCCAGACCCGGCGTCCCCCCGGACCTTGCAGCCCGCGCAGCAGCCCCCAGGAATGCCCGAGGGCGACGTCGGCCTGCTCCTGGCCGTCCATCCGGTAATACGCACCGGAGAGCTGTATCTGACGCGGGTCGGCGAGCAGGCGGTGGAACACCTCGTTGGCGCGCGGGAAAGGCTGCAATTCGGCCGCGCGCACCCCCCCGCACGCCGCGGCCAGCAAGACTATCGCATGCAGCATGACGGAAGGCCATCATACCAGAGAACCCCGCCTCGCGCCCTAGACTACAAGTTGGTGCCCCGCTTTCACGTTTTCACGTTTTTTACGTATTTAGGGTCTACAAGGTTTGGCCGTGCCACGGGACCTCCAGCCAGATCCACAGCCGTTAAATCCATCGCGATCCGCCAGGATCGCGATGCCGGCCCGACTTTTCCTTGGTCGGGCCGACATTATTAAGTACTTCGAAATAGCAGAGTTTGCGTCCCATTCCCCAGATCCGCATATCGTATTGCGCGAACCTCTTGCGGAGGAAAGCAAGGAACGTCCCCATAACCCGCCCGACTTTCGCGAGAAAAGCAAGGAACGTCCCCATTAAGATTTGTAAAATGAAATGAAATGGTCGATATATGTTTCGTCATCCCGCCCTCGCCGTTTCTGCTTGACGAGCGCGTGTTCATGGCGCTGGGCGTGCTGCGCGTGGCCGCCGCGGCGGAGGCCTCGGGGCTTCAGGTCGAACTGCTCGACCTGTCGGGCATAGCCAACTATGAGGAGGTGGCGCGCCTGCACGCGCGGACGAGCGACGCGCCGGTTTTCGGCATCACCGCGACCACGCCGCAGATGCCGGCCGCCGCGCGCGCGGCCCGCGCGATCCGCGGCGAACGCCCCTCGGCCCGCCTGATCCTGGGCGGCCCCCACGCGACCCTGGTAAACGCCGCCGCCCGCTCCGAGCACGCCAGCGGCCGGCCCGGCCGGGCCGCCGCGGCCCTGTCCCGCCTGCGCGAGAGCTTCGACGTCGTGGTCGCCGGCGACGGGGAATTGTCCATATTCGAGGCCATGAAGCCCGACGCGCCCGGCCTTATCGACGCCGACGACCCCGCCTCGCCGCTTTTTCTCACCAGCGAAAAGCTCGACCGCCTGCCCCTGCCGGCGCGGCACCTCGTGGACGTCGAGAGCTACCGTTACTCCATCGAAGGGGTGCCGGCCGTCAGCCTCGTCGCCCAGCTGGGCTGCCCCTTCAACTGCGGCTTCTGCGGCGGACGGCAATCGCCCTCCCTGCGCCGCGTGCGCATGCGCTCCACCGCCGGCATCGTCTCCGAAATGCTCGGTCTGCACCGGGACTACGGCTTCCGCGGCTTCATGCTCTACGACGACGAGCTCAACGTCAACCCCCGCATGATCGAGCTGATGAACGCCGTGGCCGCGGCCCAGGCCGAGTTGGGCGTCGAGTTCCGGCTGCGCGGCTTCGTAAAGGCCGAGTTGTTCAACGACGAGCAGGCCGAAGCCATGCACCGGGCGGGCTTCCGCTGGCTGCTGGCCGGCTTCGAGTCGGGCTGCGACCGCATCCTGCGCAACATGAATAAGAAGGCCACGCGCGCGGCCAACACCCGCTGCGTGGAGACCGCCCGCCGCCACGGCCTCAAGGTCAAGGCCCTGATGTCGGTCGGCCACCCGGGCGAGACGCGGGCCTCGATCGCCGAGACCCGGGACTGGCTGCTGCGGGTCAAGCCCGAGGATTTCGACGTCAGCGTCATCACGGCCTACCCCGGCACGCCCTATTACGACCACGCCCGGCCCCTGGACGGCGAGCCGGGGACCTGGATATACTCCGCCCCCGGAGACGAGCGGCTCTACCTGCGCGAGATCGACTTCACCGAGGTGGCCGACTACTACAAGGGCGACCCGGAGGGCGGCTACCGCTGCTACGTCCGTA
>JAQUMZ010000202.1 GCA_028717865.1 Elusimicrobiota bacterium
CCGCCGGACTGCGGGCGCTGGACCTGGAGCTGGGGGAGCGGGGCTCGCGCTTCGGCCTGGCCTGGGCAGGGCGCCGCCGGGACGCCCGGATCGCGCTGGCCGGAGAGCACAACGTCGCCAACGCCCTCGCCGCGGCAGCCGCGGCCCTGGCCCTGGGCAGCCCCGAAGCCGGCGTGCTCAGCGGGCTGGCGCGGCTGGCGCGCGTTCCCGGCCGGCTCGAGCCGGTCGACGCGGGCCAGCCCTTCCAGGTGCTGGTGGACTACGCCCACACCGCCATGGCCCTGGAGACGGTCCTGCGCCACCTGCGCGCCCTGCCCCACCGGCGCCTGATCACCGTCTTCGGCTGCGGGGGCGACCGCGACCGCGGCAAGCGCGGGCCGATGGCCCTGGCCGCGGCGGGCGGCAGCGATTTCGCCGTGGCCACCAGCGACAACCCGCGCGGGGAGGACCCCCTCGACATCCTGGCCGAGATCGAGGCCGCTTTAAAGACAGCCGGCCTCAAAAATTATAAGATTCTGCCGGACCGGGGCGAGGCCATAGCCGAAGCCGTGGCCATGGCCCGCCCGGGAGACATCGTCGTGATCGCGGGCAAGGGCCACGAGACGGTCCAGATCCTCAAGGACCGGACCGAGCCCTTCGACGATCGCGAGGCGGCCCGCGCGGCGCTGCGCCGGCGGGGCGAAACAGCATGAACCTGAACATGACCTGGGAGGAACTGGCCCGCGCGGCGGGGGGCAAGCTTTTGCGCGGCGACCCGGCGCGCAGCGTCGCGTCCGTCTCCACGGACACGCGCAGCCTGCGCCCCGGCGACGTGTTCTGGGCCCTGCAGGGGCCGCGTTTCGACGCCCACGACCTGCTAGGCGCCGACCTCGCCCGCAAGGCGTCCGGCTGGGTCATGAACCTCGGCCGCCTGCCGCCCTCGACCGCCGCCCCCGAGCACGTCGTCGTGGTCCCCGACACGCTCAAGTCCCTCCAGGCCCTGGCCGCCCGCCATCGCCGGCGCTTCGACGTGCCCGTGGTCGGCATCACGGGCTCCAACGGCAAGACCACCACCAAGGAGATGCTCGCGGCGATCTGCCGCCACGCGGGCCCGACCTGCGCCTCCCCCGGCAATTGGAACAACCACGTCGGGGTGCCGCTTTCCTTGCTGGAACTGCAGGGCGAGCACCGCTACGGGATATTCGAGCTGGCCGACTCCAAGCCGGGGGACGTGGCCGAGGTGGCGCGCATCGCCCACCCCACGGTGGCGGTCATCACCAACATCGGCCCCGACCACCTGGAGTTCTTCGGAACCCTGGAGCGGAACTTCCAGACCAAGGCCGAGATCATAGAGAACCTTCCCGAGGACGGCAAGGCGGTATTAAACCTGGACGACCCCTGGCTGGCGGGGCTGGAGCCCCGCCTGGGCCACCGCGCCGTGACCTTCGGCCGCGACGCCCGGGCCCGCGTGGCGCTGGCCGCGGACGACGAGCTCATCGTCGACCGCCGCCGCCTGAAGGTCAAGCTCAACACCTTCGGCCTGCATGCCCGCTACAACGCGGCCGCGGCCGCGGCCGCGGCCTGGGCCCTGGGCATCCCGCTAGACACCATCCGCCTGGGCCTGGAGGACTACCGGCCGGCCCGCTGGCGCATGGAGCCGATGCGCCACGCCTCGGGCTGCGACGTCATTTTCGACGCCTACAACGCCAACCCCGCGAGCATGCGCGCGGGGATAGAGGCCTTCTGCGGGCAGTTCGCCCCGCGGCCCCGGGTCCTGGTCCTCGGCGACATGAAGGAGCTGGGACCGGAATCCGTCCGTTTCCACGGCGAGCTGGGCCGGTGGCTCTCGACGCTGCCCCTGCGGGCGGTCTACCTCGCCGGAACGGAGATCCAGCCCGCCTTCGCGCAGCTGCAGGCCGCGCGCACGCCCTTCGCCTTCCGCTACGCGCCGACGCCGGCGGGCTGGCTGGGCGAGTTGCGCGCGGAATTGGCTTCCGGACGCGCCGTCTTCTTCAAGGCCTCCCGGTCCATGCGCTTCGAGGAGCTCGCCCGGACCCTGGAGTGCTCCTCCTTCTAGGATGCTCTACCTGCTCAGCGGGCTCAAGGAATTCTGGAGCCCGCTCAACCTGTTCCAGTACATCACTTTCCGCGCGGGCGGCTCGGCGCTGACCGCGCTGGCGCTCTCGCTCTGGCTGGGTCCGCGGCTCATTGACGCCCTGCGCCGGCGCAAGGTGGGCCAGGTGCAGCGCCTGGACGGCCCGCGCACCCACCTGGGCCAGCACGGCACGCCCACCATGGGCGGGCTCTTGATCTTCCTGACCTTGACGGCCTCCCAACTACTGTGGATGCGCTGGGACGTGCGCTTCACCTGGCTGCTGCTGGCGGTGATCGCGGCCTTGGCCGCGGTGGGCTTCTGGGACGACTACGTCAAGCTCGTGCTCAAGGACCCGCGCGGAGCGCCTTCCCGGGTCAAGTTCGCGGTCCAGACGGCGACCGCCCTGGGCGTCGTGGTCTTTCTGGTCGCGCGGCCTCCCAACGCGGAGTTCTCGACCATGGTCAACGTGCCCTACGCCAAGGAACTGTTCCTGGACCTCGGCCCGCTGTATTTCATGCTGGCCGCGCTGATGATCGTGGGTTCCTCCAACGCCGTCAACCTCACCGACGGGCTCGACGGCCTGGCCGCGGGCGGCATAATCTTTTGCGCCATAACCTACGGCTTCTTCGCCTATTTCGCGGGCAACGTCAAATTCGCGTCCTACCTGCGCATAATCCACGTGGAGGGGGCCGGTGAAATCTCCGTGTTCCTGGCCGGGCTGGTCGGCTCCTGCCTGGGCTTCCTCTGGTTCAATTCCTATCCCGCGCAAATGTTCATGGGCGACACGGGCTCGCTCTTCCTGGGCGGGATCATAGCCTCGGTCTCGCTCTGCGTCAAGCAAGAGCTGCTGCTGCCGCTGGTGGGGGGGATTTTCGTCGTGGAGACCCTCTCCGTCATCCTGCAGATGGGCTCCTACAAGCTGCGCGGGGGCAAGCGCATATTCAGGATGGCGCCGCTGCACCATCATTTCGAGCTTTCCGGGGTGGCCGAGCCCAAGGTCACGGTCCGCTTCTGGATCGTAGCCATCGTCCTGATGCTGGCGGCCCTGGGCTCGCTCAAGATCCGATGAGCTTCGATCCCAAGGCCTTCCGCCGCAAGTCGGCCGCGGTCCTGGGCCTGGGCAAATCCGGCCGGGCCGCGGCGCGCCTCCTGCTGCGCAAGGGCTTCAAGGTCCTGGCCAGCGACGCCCGGCCGCGCCGGGACTTGAAGACGGCCCTGGGCGCGCTGGCCGGGCGCATCGCCCTGGAGGCCGGCGGCCACGGCTCGCGCTGCCTCAAGGCCGCCTTCGCGGTCAAGAGCCCCGGCCTGCCCCCGCGCGCGCCGATCCTGGAACGGCTGCGGCAGGCGCGGGTTCCCGTCTTCAGCGAGTTGGAGGTGGCTTTGGCCTTCTGCCCGAGCCGCGAGCTGCTCGCCATAACGGGCACCAACGGCAAGACCACGACCACGGCCCTGGCCGAGGAGATTTTCCGGGCCGCCCTGCCCCGGGGGCGGCGGGCCGTGGCCGCCGGAAACATCGGCACGCCCGCCAGCGAGGCGGCCGCCGGCGCCGGGGCCAAGGACATAGTCATTCTGGAGGTCTCCAGCTACCAGCTCGAGGACAGCCGGTCCTTCCATCCGCGCGCCGCGGCCCTGCTCAACATCACCCCCGACCATATGGAGCACCACGGCTCCATGGAGGCCTACATAGAGGCCAAGGAAAAAGTCTTCCGCCAGCAGACGGAGGCGGATTTCTGCGTGTTCAACGCCGAGGACCCCCTGGTGCTCAAGCTTTCGCGCGCGGCGCGCTGCCGGCGCCTTTACTTCGGGCGCAAGAGGCCGGCGGTCCACGCCTGGTTCGAGGGCGGCCGCATCCGGACGAAGCTGCCGGGACGGCGCGGCGCCCGGGAGATTTCCTTCGCGCCGCCCAAGCTGCCCGGCGCGCACAATCTCGACAACGCCATGGCCGCGGTCCTGCTGGCCATGGGGTGGGGACTCAAGGCCCCGGCCATCCAGAAGGCCCTGAAAGCCTTCCGGGGGGTGGAACACCGGCTCGAGGCGGCCGGGACCGCGCGCGGCGTGCGCTGCATCAACGACTCCAAGGCCACCAACGTGGACTCGACCATGGTGGCCCTCAAGGCCCTGGCGCCGGGCCTGGGCCGCCGGATCCTGCTTATCCTCGGCGGGCTCCACAAAGGCAGCCCCTACCGCCCGCTGCGCCCGCTCATCGAATCCGGCGTCAAAGGCATCCTGACCATCGGCAGCGCCGCGGCCAAGATCGAGGAGGATCTCGGCGGGCTGGCCCCGATCCTGCCCTGCGGCGACCTCGCTACGGCCGTGACGACCGCCCTGCAGGTGGCCGCCGCCGGAGACGTCCTGCTGCTGTCGCCGGCCTGCGCCTCCTTCGACCAGTTCCGGGATTTCGAGGATCGCGGCGCGCGGTTCAAGGCCCTGGTCAAGGCCGCGAGGTAGCCTCGTGCGCCGAAGGAACGCCCCGGACTACGCCCTGACCGCCGTCCTGCTGGCCCTGGCGCTGGGCGGCCTGGTCATGGTCTTCTCGGCCAGCGCCATCTACGCGGAGCGCCGCCTGGGCGCCTCGCTCTATTTTTTCAAGCGCCAGCTGCTCTTCATGGCGCTCGGGCTGGGAGCGATGTGGTTTTTCAGCCGGCTCAATTACAACCGGCTGAAGGAATGGGTCTGGCCGGTGTTTTTCCTGACCGCGGTCGCGCTGGCGGCCGTGCTGCTGGCCCCGGCGCGCGAGAACGTCCACCGCTGGCTGCCGCTGGGGCCGTTCACGCTCCAGCCCTCCGAATTCGCGAAGTACGCCTGCGTGCTGTTCTTGGCCTATTATCTCGACCGCAAGCACTCCAAGACCGCCTCCGCCGTGCGCGGCCTGCTGGTCCCGGCGGGCGTCGTCGCGGTCCTGCTGCTGCTCATAGCCCTGGAGCCGGACCTGGGCACCCCCTTGCTCATCTTCTCGGTGACCATGGCCATGATCTGGATCGGGGGCGGCCGCTTGCGCCATCTCCTCGGGGCGGGCCTCTGCGCGCTGCCCGTGATCGCCTTCGATATCGCCAACCACCCCTACCGCGTCAAGCGGCTGCTGCGCTACCTGGGCGCGCTGTCCGGGTCCTCGGAGGCGAGCTACCAGCTCGAGCAGGCGCTGCTCGCCGTGGGCTCCGGCGGCTGGCTGGGCAAGGGCCTGGGCGCCTCGCAGCTCAAGCTGATGTATTTGCCCACGCCGCACACCGACTTCATCTTCCCCGTGGTCTGCGAGGAACTGGGCCTGGCCGGCGCGATGGCCTTGCTCGGGCTCTTCGCCGCGCTTCTGGTGCGGGGGATGCGCGCGGCCCGGACCGCGCCCAACCTTTTCGGAACCCTGCTCGC
>JAQUMZ010000203.1 GCA_028717865.1 Elusimicrobiota bacterium
CGCGGATGGCGCAGATGCTCGCGCAGCGCCGGGGGCATCTCCGCCAAGGGCCGGAACAGGCCGGGAAAAACCGCGTCCCACGCGCGCAACACGGGCTCTTGCGGCTGCGCGGCGTAGAACCTGGTCTCTCCGGTATAGGCGTCGACGGTGACCTTGACGCTGTTGCGGATATAATTCACCCCGCCGAAAGGCGTGGCGTAGGGATAGGTCCGGCCGCGGGTGTAGGCGTCGAGTATCCAAACCAGGCGGCCCTCGGCCAGCGCCAAATACGGGCTGCGATCGTAGTCAAGGAAAGGGGTGATGGCCAGGGCCCGTTCCAAGATATCCCGGCGCAGCAGCACGCGGCTCTGCGCCGTGATGTCGCGCGATAGCAGCAGCTTGAGGGAGGAAAGCCGAAGCGCCAAGGCCAGCCGGCGCAACGGCCCGCCCACGACAATGCCCCCGGAGCCGCCGTAGGAACTGTAGACGTTGTCGTCGCTCCGGGGGAAGTCGAATTCCCGGGCGCGCGAACCCACCGCCACCCAGCCGCGCGCCAAGTTCCCGAAGTAAATCTCCGGCCTCGCCACCTCCAGGCCGGGAGGGCCGGAGGGCGGGATGTCCTTTACCAGCAAGACCGGCTGCCCCTCGGGTCCGGACTCGTTGACCAGGCCCATCACCAGCCCGTAGCCGTGCGTGTAGGCGAGTTTCTCGTTGATCCACGTCCGGCTGGGCAGCTTCGCCGCATCCAATTCCCGGGCCGACAGCAGCACTTGGCGGTAGCGGCCTCCGATGCGGTAGCGGTCATTGTAAACCGCGGCGAACCGGTAATACGGCCGGATCTCCTGGAGCTGCGCCAACGAGGCCAGCAGCGGCCGCTCGTCCCAGATAGGCACGTTTTCCAGCGTCCCCCGATGGTCGGCCAGCTCGGCGGGCGTAACTGAGGGCTCGGCCGGGAAGTCCCGCTCCCGGACCGCCTCCAAGCCGTAGGCGGCGCGGGTCATGGCGATGTTGCGGGCGATGAACGGCTCCTCCAGGGCGATCTCATTGGGCAGGACCACGAATCTCTGCAGCAGCTCCGGAACGAGCCGGACCGCGGCCGCCCTGACGGCGAAGGCTCCCAGGAACAGTCCCAAGGCCAGCTTCATCCCGGGCGGGGCCCGGCGCGCCGACAGGACCAGCAACCCCAGGGCCGCGGCCAGGCTGGCCAGGGCGCTGACCGCCAAGCCCGGCAACCGGGCGTGGACGTCGGCGTACGCGGCCCCGAAAAACGCGTGCCCGGGGCGCGTCAACAGGCCGTAGCGATCCAGCCAGTCTCCCCAGGCCCAGGCGAAAAGAACCAGGGCCGCCGCGGCCAGCAGATGCCGCGCGGCCCGGCCGCCGAGCCGCGGTCGGCCCCCCTCCCAGGCGATGTCGCCGTTAAGGACATAGGCGCCCGCCGCCAGGACGGCTGCCAGCGTGGAGAACAGGCTGAGGGCGCCCTGCAAGACACGCCAGGCGGGCAGGGAAAATAAATAGAAACCCAGGTCCAGACCGAACAGCGGGTCGCTTTTGCCGAAAGGCACGGCGCGCAGCCAGGGCAGCCACACCCGCCATTCGCGCCCGAAAGACAAGCCGGCCAGCGCGGCGACGGCCAGGCAAGTCCAAGGCATGAACTTGCGGATCTTGTCCGGCAGGTCTCCCGTAGGCGGCGCTCCGGCCTCGCCCGGACGCGCCAAGCGCCAATTGCCGTAAAGCAGGGCGAACACGGCCAGGCCGCCGCAGGTGCCCGCCGCCGATTCCCAGGCCAGGGTCGTAAGGAAGACCCGCCGGCAGCCCAGCTCCGCGAACCATAGCCAGTCCACATAGAGCTCGAGCAGCCGGCCCAGGGACAGCGCCGCGGCGCACAGGACCGCCAGGCCAAGCACCGCGAGCGTGCCCACTACTTGCTCTTCCCGGCAGAACCTCGAGATATCTGCCTCTCGAGCAACGCCGCAACGGCGTTCTTCGCCGCCCGGGAACAATTGACCGCCTCGGCCACGGTTTTCTGCATCTCGCCGTCCTGCGCGGGGACGGCCGCCAGCGCCTCGGCCGCGGCTTTCTGCGCTTCGTTCTCGGCGGCTTGAGCCTCGCGCATTTTCGCGGCGAGCCAATTCTGCTGGAGGAGCTGGCGCTGGCCGTCCACCTTGCGCATCTCGACCGCCAGCTTACGGACCTTCTTCGCGAGAAACTGCGCTTCACCGGAGGCGGCGCAGGCTCGCTCCCGCAATTCCAGCAGTTTGGCGCGCGTCTCGGCGCGCGCGAGCAAGTCGCAATAGATATTGACGCTGTCCTGGCGCGATATCCCGCAGGCGGCCGCCGCGTCGGCCTTGGCCAGCAGTCGGCAGGAGCCTTGCAGCGGCCAGGGACAAAGGTCCGGGCTTCCCCTCCAAATCAAGGCGTTTGTAAACTGTATACGAAAGGAGCAGTCCAGCCACGCAAAAGATTCGCGCGGGAATTCCTGGCAGTCGCATTGTCTCCCCAGCAGGAGGCGACAGGCGTCCGCCTTCCAATCGGCCCCCGGCCCCTCGGAAGACAGCGCCTTCTCATTCTTCACGAGCGGCGCCGCGTTGCCCAGCCATTGATGCCAAAGCCTGCATATCTCGGAAACCGATTCGGCTTCCTTGCCCGTCTTGCCAACCTTCTCATAGCCGGCGCAGATTCCAGGGGAATGCTGCGCCAGGGCCTGGCAGGAAAAATATCCGGCCAAAGCCATGACCAAGGGCCGGGCCTCCGCGCCGTCGGACGGCCCCCAGTCCTGGCCGTAAGACCGCGCTATCCGCTCGGGAGTCGCCTCCCGGCAGCCGTCCGCGGCGGACGAAGCGGCCCGTGTCGTGGCCGCCGACGGCAACGCGATCAACAACGCCAATGCCATTATCCGCATCCTTGCCTCCTCCTCAGCGTCTTGTGACGGCTTTGCCGGGGCCGAATTCGCGGTGCCCCATGTGCTGGAGATAGCTGACGTGCACGCCCACGCAGTCCGGCCGCAGCCGGCACTTCCCGCACGCCGGCGGGAAGTCCACCTTGATCGGATCCAGCGTCCGCCGCGCGTAAGGCCGCAAATCCGGCGGCAGGATGCATAGCGGGAAATGCAGAAGGCGCGGCTCCGGCAGCCGGGCCAGCAGGTCCCGCAGCGCGCCCAACTCCCGCGCGCACCGGCTCAGGCTCAAGCGGATGTCCTTCCAATTGCGCTCGGCGTGGCCCTCGATCTCCACGAACAGCAGTTCCACCGCGTCCAACGCGGGAAACCGCCGGGGCAGGAATTCCAGGAGCCGCGGCAGTTGCGGCATCTGCAAGCCGTGCAGGATGATGCGGGCCTCCACGCGTTGGCCGGGGCCGCGCAGCCGGAACACGTTGTCGAGCCCGCGCATGGTGCGTGCGAAGCTGCCCCGGCAGCGCGAGATGCGCTCGTGCTCGGCCGCGTCGCAGCCGAACAACGGCACCGCGACCTCTAAAGGCGCGCCCCCCACGCGCAGGCAGGCGGAGGCGAATTTCTCGCAGGCGAAGGTCCCGCAGTTGGTGAGCAGGCGGATGCGGCGCCCCGGGCCGTCGCGCCGCAGCAGGCGCAGTATCCGCAGGAAATGCGGATGCAGCGTGGGCTCCCCGCCGGTCAGGCTGCAATAATCCCGGCGGCCGTCGAACTTCAGGAAGATCCGGCGTCCGGCCCGGTAATCCCGCCACCGCGCCTCGAACTGCGCGAAGGAGTACTTTTCTTGCGTGCCGCGGAAGCCCCGAACGGGATTGGAGCAGAACACGCAATGGATGTCGCATTCCGGCCAGACGGGAATGTCAGGCACGGGCCGCCTCATCCAGGACCAGGGCCGCGAAATCTCCCATGTCGGCGCGGCGCAGGGCGGCGCGCCGGGCCCTGCGTCCCACGGCCCTCCCCAGCGGCGCCGCGGCGCGGGAAATCGCCCGCTCCAGGCTCGCCGCCGAGCCTCCCTCGTAAAGGAAGCCGTCGTGGCCATCGCGAATATAGCGCCGCATCTCCACGGTATCCCGGGCCACCACCGGCTTGCCCATAGCCATGCCCATCAGCGCGATGGTCAGGCCGGCGCCGGGATTGCCCGCATCGGCCCGGATCGGCACGACCACCAGACGGGCGCGGGCCAAGGCGGCTTTCACGCGGTCCAGGTTCTCGTTGAAATCGTAGACCTCCCAGCCGCGGGCGCGGCGCGGCGTTCCCGAACACGCGGCCGCGTCGGCGAAAATCTTGCCGTCGAGCCGGCAGGCGGCCAGGGCCCGCCGCAACAGGGGATAATCCCTCTGCGTGGTTCCGGCGGAGAACGCGAAGCCCTCGTCGCGCAGGCGCAGGGGCGCGTAATAGCGGCAATCCAAGGCGTAGTCGTGGGCCACGATGGCCCCCGGACGGAAGCGTCCCTCGCGGTCTTCCAGATAATCGTGGCTCAGCAGGAAAGCCTGGTCGAAAACGCGCAGGAACCCGCGCGACAAGGCCCGGGTCTTGGCGTCCGCGAGCTCCGCGGTCCCGGGCGCGGGCCAGACCATCAGATGGTTGCACGCCAACAACAGACGGGGCGCCGGGCGGCGGGCCACCAGCCGGGACCATTGCGCGAAACGCCCGCGCCGCGACGGGATATCGATGAAGACGGCGGCGGCATAACGGGCCGGCCGGGCCAAGCCTTCATTATCGAACTCGGCGCCGCCGAGTCGCCAGCCCCTGGTATTGGCCACCCGCGGGATAAAATCGTACTCGTGGTTGAAGCCATGCACCACGTCCAGGCTCAGCCGCCTGCGGCGCAGGCTCTCCCGGACAAGTGCCATCTCCAGATGGAGATTCTCCGGCGCCTCCTCCAGATTGACCAGCAGAACCCGGCGGGCGGATCGGCTAGGCATAAATGGTCCGGATCGGCGCCGGCCGCGGCCGCCGCGCCAGGGGGACGAACTCCCGGTCCCCGAAGCGCTCCAGGTATTCCCGGTCCACCCCGCCGCAGCGCGCGCCCAGCGCGCAGTCCCGGCAGCGCGCGGGCTTGCTTTTCTGGCCGGCCTTCATGGCGTCCAGCCGCTGGAGGGCCAGCCCGGGGCCGGCCAGGGTCTCCCCGGAGGGGACGTCGTCTCGCTCCCAATCCGCGACTATGTGCTGGTAGCCGGGCAGCACGCAGGGCGGGAAATTGACCAGCACCCGGGAGAAAGCCGGCAGCCCGCGGTCGGTGAACAACGCCATGGCCCGCCGCACGAACGGCGCCAGCTCGCCGTAGGATACCGCGAGCCGGTCCGCGTGCTTGGCCATGACGCCCCGGTAATGGGGATAGATCATGTTGAAATAATTCACCCCGAGGCGGCAGAGCATAAGCTCGAAATACTCCGGGAAGACGCGGTAATTCAGCCTGGTGAAAACATGGTCCACGCCCACGGTCTTGCCCAAGGCCTTGGCGCTCTCCAT
>JAQUMZ010000204.1 GCA_028717865.1 Elusimicrobiota bacterium
GGGACCCTCGACGAGGCCCTGGCCCGGCGGACCGGCCGCAACGCGGACCTGCGGCCCCTGGCGGTATTCTTCGACCTGGCCCACGCCAACGCCAGGATCTGGCCCCCGGCCGGCCGCCTGCTGCGCGGCCTGTCCCGGCTGCCCGCGGCCGCCGCCGTGCTGGTCCTGCTGCCCTTGCTGGCCTGGCGCCGCCGGCGTCCGGCCGCGGCCTGCGCCGTGGCGGCCACGGGATTTTCCGGGATGCTGCTGAGCATGTCCCTGCTCTTCGCCTTCCAGGCCCTCTACGGCTGCGTCTATCTCTGGATCGGCGTGCTTTCCGCCGCCTTCATGGCCGGGGCGGGAGCCGCGGGGCTGCTCTCGCGCGCCGCGGGCAAGCGCGCCTTCCTGCTTTCCGAGGCCGCGGTCCTGGGCGCGTGCCTGCTGCTGCCCGCCGCGGTCTCGGGCTTGGCCGGGATGTCCGGCCCTTGGCTCAAGGCGTGCTTTTTGCTGCTTTGCCTGCTTTGCGGCGCGGCCGTGGGCGCGCAATTCCCCGTGGCCTGCCGCTTGAACATCCTGACGCCCTCGGCCCTTTACGGCTGGGACCTGCTGGGCGGCTGGGCCGGCGCGGTTTTCGGGGGGATCGTCCTGCTGCCCGCGGCCGGCCTGACGGCCGCCTGCCTGGCCGCGGCCGCGCTTAAAGCCGCCACCTTCGCGGCCGGCGCGGCCTCCCTGGAGGCCGCATGAGACTTTGGCTTGCCCGCGCCGCCGGCGCCGCCATCCTCGTGGCCGCGGTCCTCGTCTCCTGGAACTGGTCCGTGGAAAAGCCGCCCTTCGCCCGGGAGGCCATGTTCTACGAGAAGTTCCCCGGCGCCAAGGTCCGCTGCGGCAACTGCCCCCGCCGCTGCCTCATCGCGCCTGGCCGCCGGGGCTTTTGCGGCGTGCGCCAGAACGCGGGCGGCAAGCTCTACCTGATCGCCTACGGCAAGCCCTGCGCCATGGGCCTGGAGCCCATCGAAAAAGCCCCTTTCTTCCACTTCATCCCGGGCAGCCGCCGCCTGGTCATCGCCACCGTGGGCTGCTCCCTGCGCTGCCGCTTCTGCCAGAACTGGAACATCTCCCAGGCCGCCTTCGAGGACGTGCCGCATTACGAAATGCCGCCCGAGCGGGTCGTGGCGGAGGCGCTCAAGGCCAAGGCCGATTCCATTTGCTTTACCTTCACCGAGCCCGTGGTCTACTACGAGTACATGTACGACATCGCCAAGCTCGCCCATGCCCAGGGCCTCAAGACCGCCATGGTCTCCAGCGGCTACATCAACCCCGCGCCGCTGAAGGAACTGCTCAAGGTCCTCGACGCGGTCAAAATAGACCTCAAGGGCTTCACGGACCAATTCTACGGCGAAATGGCCGCGGCCGACCTGCGGCCCGTGCTCGACACCATCAAGGCCGTCAAGGCCTCGGGCCGGTGGCTGGAGATCGTCAACCTGGTCATCCCGGGCAAGAACGACGACCCCAAGGAGATCGAGCGCATGTGCCGCTGGCTCAAGGACAACGTCGGCCCCGACGTCCCGATCCACTTCACCCGCTTCTTCCCCTCTTATCGCCTCACGTCGGTTGCGCCCACGCCCGTGGGCACCCTGGCCAAGGCCTACGCCATTGCCAAGGCCGCCGGCCTGCGCTACGTCTACGTCGGCAACGTCCCGGGCGATCCCCTGGAAAACACCGTCTGCCCCAAGTGCGGCAAGACCGTCATCGAGCGGCAGGGCTACACCATCGCGGCCAACCGCCTCAAGAACGGCCGCTGCCCTTATTGCTCGGCCAGGCTCGAAGGCCTTTGGCGCTAGGCCGGGCCCCCGGCGTCATGCTCGCCCGGCCCTAGGGAACAAAAAGGCCGCCTCGGACGTATATAAGAGAGGAGGTCCCATGCCCCGATCCGAAGCGATCGTCATCCGTCCCGGCGCCCCCGGCCGGCTGGTCGTGGACTTCGCCTACAGCCCCGAGCGCGTGGACAAAATCCGGACCGTGGCGGGAAGACGCTGGCATGTCCTGGAAAAACATTGGACCGTGCCGAACGGCGAAATCACCCTCGCGCGCTTGAGGGAAATCTTCGCCGGCGAGCTCTTGGAAATCCAATCCCTCCTCCCCGGTTCCGCGCTGGTCGGGCGATTGCGCGCCGCCGCCCGGGCGCGCCATTTCAGCCCCAGCACCGAGGCGGCCTATGCGTCCTGGGCCGAGCGCTTCCTGCGCCGCAACGCCGGCCTCGCGCCCGAGGCCCTGGGCGAGGCGCGCATCGCCGAGTTCCTGTCGAGCCTGGCCGTGGAATCCAACGTCAGCGCCTCCACCCAAAACCAGGCCCTCAACGCGCTCCTGTTCTTTTTCAAGGAAATCCTGGGCAAGGACATCGGCCTCGTCAACGGCGTCGTGCGCGCCAAGCGGCCGGCGCGCCTGCCCGTGGTCCTCAGCCGCGAGGAAGTGCGGGCCGTCCTGGGGGAAATGGAAGGCGCGCCCCGGCTCATGGCCATGCTCCTCTACGGCGCCGGACTGCGCCTCATGGAATGCTGCACGCTCAGGGTCAAGGATATGGACTTCCACCAGAACCAGATCGTCGTCCGGTGCGGCAAGGGCGGCAAGGACCGCTACACCATGTTCCCGAGCGCGGCCCAGGAGCCCATGCGCCGGCAGCTGGAGCGCGTCCGGCGCCAGCACGACGAAGACCTCGCCGCGGGCCTGGGCGAGGTGGAGCTTCCCAACGCCCTGGCCAGGAAATACCCGAACGCGGCCAAGGAATGGGGCTGGCAGTGGGCCTTCCCGGCCGCGAGCCATTACCTGGTGGAAGCCACCGGCCGGCGCCGCCGTCACCACCTGCACGAGACCGTCCTGCAAAAAGCCTTCAAGGAAGCGCGCCTCAAGGCCGGCATCGCCAAACCGGCCAGCTGCCACACCCTGCGCCACTCCTTCGCCACGCATCTCCTGGAGGACGGCTACGACATCCGGACCGTGCAGGAACTGCTGGGCCACGCGAACGTGTGCACCACCATGATCTACACGCACGTCCTCAACCGGGGCGGCCGGGGGGTATTGAGCCCGGTCGACAAGCTGGGGCTGGAAGGACCGGCCGCGTGCTGATATCCGGGCCTTACCAAGCTCCTGTGCGGAAACTGCGCGGGGGGGTCTGGCTCCCGAATTATGCTAGGCAGACCCCCCGCGCAGCATATCATTAAACTGGAATCGTTCCGCCATATTGTAATTCGTAGGGGGGAGAAGTAGAATTTGCAGTACCGGATTCCCCGGAATCCATACTATGCAGTTCAACAGACTCACACGTTAGACCTACTAAAACATGATACGGGAAACCGGCGGAGCCGTAAGGAACATTGACCACGAGGGGAACTGGCATGTTCTCGTCTGGGGATTGCCTCGTCCCGAAAAACCCTTGTCGCTAGCCGCAGGCCTTACGATCAGACCGCTTGATAGTCCGCTGACTGTTTGCGATTTAGCGGCCGCTGGTGCTGAAGGCTTCAACGCCTGGGCAGTGCTAGGACCGATTGCCCGCAATTGCACGGCTGAAGTCGAATCGGCAAGAGATTCTGATACAACCCCAGGCTATGACACGCTGAATCGCGCCTGGCTAGCGGCATCGTTGCTCGTGCTCCGTGGGTTTACCAGGCATATGTGTGTGGCCTTGAGTTCTTATTCGTGGAACCTGGTTGCCGGACATCAAAAAAGAACCAAGGAACGACTTCCACCATTCAAAGGGAAGCTCCTCGATTTTTACACGACTCTTCATCTCAATGGGGCAGCGAAGTCCCAGCCGCTCACGCAGGATGATGCGACATGGATCAAGGCTCATTTCCTTGCGTTCAATAAGCTTGCATCGGAAAGTGAATCCTTCCGATTTGCGCTAGAGGCTGCCACGGATTGGCGTTACGCTACAGACACGCGAGCTGCCGTTTCCAGGCTGTGGGCTGGCATCGAAGCTATTTTTGGAATAAAGACTGAACTCGTTCACAGGATCTCTTTGAATTCTGCATGCTTGCTAGCAAAGCGCGGGGCGGAAAGAACGAAGAGATTCCACGCAGTCAAAGAGCTTTATGATCTTCGCAGCAAGGCGGTTCACGGTGCGGGGCTTTCTGATGAGAAGCTGATGAAGGCAGTTTCGGAAAGTTTTGATTTGCTTTCGGCGTTGCTGATGAATGCAATTTCGCGGGGTAGATTGCCAACGAGCGAGGATATTGATCATGTTGTTTTCGAAGAGTAGAGGTCTAACATCGGGTAGTGCGGCCGGCGACATTTAAGGAGTTCCCATAGCCGCCGCCGCACACCCCGGCGTTAGACGCACGTATAAATGAGACGACATCAAGTTCAGAAGTGGCCTGAAGAGCGAAGGGTCCGCGGTCAGCTGCGGTTGATCCGCTTTCTTGCGGAGACAGCCCGAGACTCTCGCCGTCGTTGCGTTAGCACGCTATTCCCGATGATTGATGGCCTGATAGATTCAATTCAAACGATCCTCCTGTTAGTCCGCAGAGAGCGCATTAGGGATATGTATGCAATAGGGCGTATGGTTTATGAAACGGCCTCAATTGTGCCTTTATCCTGGCCAAGGGGGATGCAGCGGCTGAGCGGGCCTGGCGTCACGCCGAACAAAAGCACTTGAGAGATTTAAAGAGGGCAGTCACCTTTGGCGATGAGGTCATCCGTATGGACTGCGAAGGTGCGGACGGAATCCTAAATACGCCGGAATGTCAGAAGCTCTTTGCTGAATTCTCCCACAGGAATGGGCGAGAGAATCGCCAGTGGACGCACGAAAACATTGATGCAAGGCTTCGAGACATCCGGGAGCGCTTTGGGCGTCATAGTTCGGTGGGCTTGGCCTTTGGCCAGTTTCTATATGGGCATGCGTCTGAGATGCTGCATGGCACATTGTTCTCCGCCGTCTTTGTTTATGGTGTTGCCCAGCCCTCTGGGCCACCGAAGTCGGTCCGGGTGTTGAGGGCCTTCCGGCAAGAACAGATTCGACTGGTATTGCTTCTCGTTGGCGCGACCTTGCATGCATTGATACTCATATTTTCATCGACGATCGGAAACGACAAACTTGCGAAACGAGCCGAGTTGCTTTATCACGGCGTCTAACATCGGGTTCTGCCGGCGCGCGCACCAAGGCGTGGAGCGCCAAACTAGCGCGCGCGGCAGACCCATGCGTTAGGCAATCCTAGGGGAGAGAGGTTCCATGTCCGCAGCGAAATGTGACGTGACGGTGACCACTGTCGTAGATCCCGATGCCACGGCTACTTTTGACCTTCTCCGTAGATTCCTTGCCAACAACGGCGAAGAAGACCTCGACTGCCATTCAATGGGGCGTATTCGGGAGGCGATAAAGGGTGGGAAGATCGTATTTTATGTTGCAGCTAGTGAT
>JAQUMZ010000205.1 GCA_028717865.1 Elusimicrobiota bacterium
GCGGTGCTGCCGCGCCAGATGCCCCAGCCGCTGCGGTTCGAATCGAACATCGACTACGTCCGCGACATCCTGCGCAGCCAGCACGCCTTCAACGCCATGGGCGAGGAGTTCGTGCCGTCCGACCGCATCCCCCTGGACTTCCGCTTCCACGACTACCAGAGGCAGGTCAACTCCGACGGCATCCCGAGCGAATCGGTCGTCCGCTCCGTCATCGAGCGCCAGGGGCGGGACTATCGCCAGGAGCTGCGGGGCGAGCATCCCGTGGAGCAGTTCCGGCAGAAGGTCTTGACGGCGGCGTAAGCCGAGCCGCCCAGCCCGCAACCGAGGCGCCCCCCTGGAACGGGGGGCGCCTCCTCTTTATTGACTCCCCCGGCGGCCTTCTAGTAGTATACGCGGCAGCCCGCCCGCCGCCAACGAGGAATACATGGATCAACCGCAGAAAACGCCGGCCGAACGGACGGCTCCCGACAAGCATCCCGCCGGGCTTTACGTCCTCTTCACCACCGAGATGTGGGAGCGCTTCGCCTACTACGGCATGCGGGCGCTGTTGGTCTACTACATGACCAAATCCCTCTTCCTGCCCGATAACGCGCCGCACATCTTCGGCTACGAGGCGGTCAAGGGGGGCCTGGAGTGGATTTTCGGCCCCCTATCCACGCAAGCCCTCTCCTCCCAGATCTACGGCTTTTACACGGGCTTCGTCTATCTGGCCCCCATCTTCGGCGGCACCATCGCCGACCGCTGGCTGGGGCAGCGCCGGGCGGTCGTAGTGGGCGGCGCGATCATGGCCCTGGCCGAGTTCATGCTCATGAAGCAGAGCCTGTTCTTCCCGGCGCTGCTTATGATGATAGTGGGCAACGGCTTCTTCAAGCCCAACATCTCGACCCAGGTCGGGAACCTCTACCCCGCCGGCGACCACCGCCGCGACCGCGCCTTCAGCATCTTCTACGTGGGCATCAACGTAGGCGCGACCCTCTCGCCGCTCATCGCCGGGACCCTGGGCGAGAACTACGCGCCTTACGGCCGGTGGGGCTTCTGCTCCGCCGGGGTCGGAATGCTGCTGGGGCTGGCGATCTACCTCTGGGGGCAGAGGCACCTGGCGCCGGACAACGTCATGCGGCGCGCGGCCTCGGCCGAGCCCGCCAAGGTCGAGCCGCTGACCCGGGACGAATGGAAGAAGATCGGCGCCCTGGTGGCGCTGTGCCTGCTCAACATCCCCTTCTGGAGCGTCTACGAGCAGCAGGGCAACACCCTGGCCCTCTGGGTGGACTCCAACACGAACCGCATGATCTTGGGCTGGGAGATGCCGGCCACCTGGTACCAGTCGTTCAACGCCATCATGATCGTGCTGTTCACGCCCGTGGTGCTGGCCTTCTGGCGCTGGCAGGACAAGCGCGGCCGCGAGCCCTCCAGCCTGGCCAAGATGGCCACGGGCTGCATCCTGCTGGGGCTCTCCTTCCTCGTGCTCATCCCCCAGGCCCGGGCCGTGGCCGCCGGCGCCAAGGCGACGCTCCTCTCCATCACGGCCTGCACCGCCATCTTCACGCTGGGGGAACTCTACCTTTCGCCCGTGGGGCTCTCCTTGGTGACCAAACTGGCGCCGCCGCGCATGGTCTCCATGATGATGGGGATGTGGTTCCTGTCCAGCTTCTTCGGGAACTACCTCTGCGGCTATCTCGGCACCTACTGGGAGAAGATGTCCCATGAGAGCTTCTTCCTCATGCTCATGGGGCTGGCCTGCGGAGCCGGACTGTGCATGTTCGCCCTGCTGCGCACGCTCAAGCGCGCCATCGGGCACGGCCGGCCGGCGGCCGTGGACGTCTAGCTAGTTTTCCGTCCCGCCGGCCGCGCCCGCCTCGGCGCCGGAAGCGTTCTCGCCGTCCAGCGGGGCCACGCCGTCGATCTCGTCGTCGGGCCGGGGCGCCTTTTTATTTTTCTTGACCGTCTTTTTCTTCTTGTCGGCCGGCGGTATGGGGTTGCCGTTCTCGTCGAAACGATAGGTGCGGGGTTCCTTGCCGGTCAAGGCGCGGTAGACCTTGTACTTGGACTTGGAATAATCGTATTCCTTCTTCTTGCGCTTGGTTTGTCTTTTGGGCGCGGGCGGCGCCTCGACCTGCTCCTGGCCGGCCTCGGGCGCCTCCTGCGCCGGAAGCGCGGATGGAATGAAAATCAGGCCCGCGGCCATAATCGCCGGCGCCAGGCGGAGAATCATCGCGAAAGTATATTTTTTTGCGACCCGGGAGCTCAAGAATGCGGTCAGCGTTTTGGTTCGCGTCGCGCCGATCTCGCCTGATAGCCGAACCCGGTTTTCTGCAAGTAACTCACCAGCCTTTCTTCCCCGCCGCCGCCCGTGGCCTTCGGCCACAGCAGGACGAGGCTCTGGATCGGCGGCACCGCCCCGGATACCTGGAAGCGCTGGACCACCACTTTACGATAGGGTTCAACCAGCTTTTCCAAGTTCGCCCGATCGACGCCCCAGGTATCTTTGATGAACTTCAGGTTGGAGGCGTCCTCGAATTCCGAAAGCATGTATACGGGCCCGCCCGCCTCGCGCAGCGCGGCGAGCCCCCGGGCGATCTCGGTCAATGCCTTCTCCGGAGGGGATTTTATGAGGAACAGCTCCAGCGCGATGCGCTTCCTCCTGGCCAAGCTCGGCAGGTAGACCTTAAGATCCGACCATACGCCGGTAATCAGGAACCGCGCTTCCGGGGGAGTGCTGCGCCCCAGGTCCCTGGCGAATGAAACGGCTGGAAAGTTGCCCAAAAAACGGTTGGGCAGGATGGAATCGGTAAAGTTGAATATTCCCATCGTCGTCGCTGCGGCCCCGAGCGCGGTCAAACGCGCGCGCGGAAAAGCGGACGCCTCGGAGCGCAACAAACCGAGGCCGCCGCATAGCAGCGGCGCATGCGCACACCAATAGATGGGATTCCCCGATTGCCAAAAGCTGTAAAAAATAAAATATCCGCCGAAGGCCGCTGCGAACAAAAGCAGGTGTTTCTTCCTCTCGGCTGAAATTCCCTCGAACATGCGCCCGGGCCGATCCAGCCAGGGCAGGCAAAGGCAGACCGCCAAGAAAGCCAGCACGGCGGCTCCGGCCTCGCCCGCGAGCAAACTGCGGCGCAAGGACGAGAGCCCCCCGATGACGTCGAATTTCCAGACCTCGCTGCTGGCCAGATTCAATTCATACGCCCGCTGGGCGTAACTTGCGCCCACGAACCACGAGCGCAAATTACCCAACGCGAACAATTCGTGGACCGCCGCATAGGGCATGCATGCGGCGGCCCACACGCCGAGGACGGCCATGGTTTGCCGCCGGCGACGAGCCCCGGCCGGGGTCAAGACCAGGGCGAGGAGAACCGGAAGGCACGCAAGCGCGTTGCCCGTGTGGAACAACGCCGCCAACGCGGCGAACAGCGCGGCTGGCATGATGGTCTTGCAGCTCGGATTCGAAACATGCCGGCAGCAATAAACGACGCTCAACAGGACCCAAAATCCGCCCATGGTATAAGCCTCGCCCCCGACGCCTTGGCGCCAGAACACATGCGCCAAGCCCAGCACGCAGGTCCAGCCCAGGGCGGACAGCCCGGAGCGCGTACGCGCAAGGAGAAATCGAAAAAGCACGGTCACCGTGCCCGCGGCCGCCAACGCGTTGATAACCTGCAGCGATCGGTACCCGGAAAAATACCAAGGGCGCAGAAGCTTGAAGGCGGCCCAGCCGGCCAAGTTGAATAAGAAGTGATTCCAGGGAAAAAACAGCTTGGCATACTTCTGGCTTGGCCCCGCCTCCACCCAGGCGCCGGAGATAAGCGCGTCGAAATTGGCGCGCATATCCAGCGTGAAAAGGTAAAGAGCAAAAAAAACCAGGCCTATCCCCGCTGCGGCAAGCCGTTCATGCGTCAACGGCGCCAGGAGTTCCGCCTGCTGAGGCGCCGGCCTCTTACGCATGCTCAGGTACCCTTGCGGAGCCAGGCGTTGAGCTTGAGCTTGAGCTCGTCGCGTCCCACGGTCTGGAACGGCCCCAGGGCCTCGCGCAGGCTCGCCAAGCCGCCGCCTTGCGCGAGCCTGCGCGCGGCGCGCAGCAAGCCGGGCGGGTAGCGCCGCGAGCCCAGCCAGGCGTAAAGCCCGGACGGGCCCAGGCGGGCGCCGGAGTAATCCGGCCCGTAGCGCTCCACGAAGTCCTCCAGTTCGGAGAGCCGCACCGAGCCGGGGTCGCGGCTCGCGTCCGCTTCCACGGCATGGTAAAACTCGTCGGGATCGCGAGCGAAGAGCAGCAGCAGGCGTCCCGCGCGCGCGAGTTCCCCGCGCGGCAAGGGCTCCCGGGGCGCCGGGAAGCGCTTCGACCGCGAAGGCGCCGCCGCGTCGACGCGCGAGGCCTCGCGGTACGCCGCGCGCAGCCGCCCCGAGAAGTCCCCGTCCCGCTCCGCCCGTTCCAAGGCGAAATCCAGCTCGGCCTGATAAGCGGCCATGTCCTCTTCCGGCAACGCGAAGGGCAAGGCCATCGCGGCCTGGGCCAGCGCGCGCGCCAGGGACAGCTCCAGTTCGTCTTCGTTCATGGACTTCAGCCGGCTCGAGTCCAGGATCAGGACGCCCGGGCTCCCGCGCTGGAAGGCGACCCCGTCCGCCGCGACGCCCTGCAGGCGGGGGACATCCAGCGTCTCGGCCAGCAAGCGCCGGCCCGCGGCCGTCCGCCGCAGTTCCGCATCGGCGCGCTCCAAGCGCAGGGCGACCGCCGGCGTCGGGCTGCCGGCGGGAGGAGGCAGGGGAAGCCGCGCGGCGGCGGGGCTCAGGCCCAAGGCCGACAGCCAGAGCGCCGCGCTCAGAACTCGGGCAGGCTGGCGCCTCATGATATGCGGACCGTCAATAAACAAACAGCTTCAGCGACTGCGCGCCGCCGCCGCCCTTTATGAACTCCGAAACGTCCACCTCGACGACCTCGAGGCCCAGGGCGGACAAATGGCGGGCCGCGTTGCGCGCCCCCCGCTGCAGGATCACGGTCTTGCCCCCGATCACGACGGAATTGCAGACCATCTGGTTCATCGCCTCGGGCTCGGAGGCCGTGATGATGACCGGGAACAGCCGGAAGATGAGCTCCAGGCTGCGGGAATCGAAGGCGGACGGGTAGATCAACACCGATTCCGCGGTCAAGGGGCAAAAGCAGGAATCCAGGCGCGGCAATTTCTCGTTGACCAGCTTGAGCAAGGCCACGGGGGCGGAAAACAGGCGCGCGACCTCGTCGTAAACGGCGGCGTCGGAATAAAAGCCGAAGCCGCCCCAGATCAGACGCCGGCCCGGGTGCCAAATCGCGTCGCCCGCCCCCGCGAAGGCGGCGTCCCGGTCCTTGATCGCGCCCAGCCGATAGCCGGCTTCCCGGAACCAGGCCTCG
>JAQUMZ010000206.1 GCA_028717865.1 Elusimicrobiota bacterium
ATCGAGCCTGGCCTGGCGCGCTAGGCGAGCGCCTCCGACTTACTGAAGTTCCTGAAAGCGTGGCACCAGCCGTTGGTAACAGGCGAGGGTGGCGCGGAAGTTGGCGTCCCAGGTGTTGCCGGCCACGGCGGCGGGGCCTTGGGCCGCCAGCCGGGCGCGCCGTTCGGGCTCCCGGGCCAGCCGGACCAGCTTCCCGGCTAGTTCCTCAGCGTCCCCCCGCTCCAGGAGAAAGTCCCGGGCTTCCCCGCGCATGAGCTCCGCCGCGCCGACTCTGCGGCCCGCGACCACCGCGACCCCGCAGGCCAGGGCCTCCTGCACGCTCTGACCGAACTCCTCGTAGCGCGCCGGGTGCACGTAGACGTCCAAGGCATGGAACCAGCGCGCGATGTCCGCGGTCGGGGACAAGAATCGCGTCGCCTGCGCGACGCCCTCCGCCTCGGCGCGCCGCAGATACGGCGCGAGCCTCGCCTCCTTGCCGATGACCAGGGCCCGCGCCTTGACCCCGGCGCGCAGGACCCGCCTCATGGCGGCCAGGAACGTGTCGACCCCGCGCTTGACGAAATCGCCGGAGGTGATGAGTCCGAAGAGCGCCTCCTCGCCGCCGACGCCGAGCTCGGCTCGGGCCGGGCCGCGCAGGATATCCCGATCCGCGGGCTGGAAGCGCCCGGGATCGTAGCCCGGGTAGATGACCTCGATCTTCTCCGCGGGCACGCCGAAGCGGCCGCGAACCTCGTCGCGCATGAGCCCGGAATTGGCGATGAGCAGGCGGAACCGCCCTTCCCGCAGGATACGCTCGTGCACTCGCCCCACGCCGGAGGCCGCCGGCAGGGGCTCGCCGCGCACGGCCTCGTGGGCCGCGTGCACGCAGTTGTGCAGGCTCAGGACGTCCTGGGCGAAGTTGTCTCCGTGCCCGTGCACGAGATCGAACCCCCGCCCGGCCAGGACGCGGTCGCAGATGACCGCGAAGAACCGGCGCTTGAAGGCGCTGCCCCACGGCCAGCCCGGGATCCAGCGCGTCTCGGCGCCCGCCGCGCGGATGCGGCCGCGGTCGAGCCGCTCTCCGAACACCTGCACGCGGCAGCCCAGCGCGGCCAGCCGCCGGGAATGCTCGATGATGGTCGTGGTCGTGCCGCTCAGGCCCTCGACGCGGCGGGCGGCTATGGCGACGCTCAGGCCAGCCATCGCTCGTACCAGCGGGCCAGGGAATAGAGCGTCCACAAACGAGGGGCGTGGTCGGCGAGTCCGGAACGATGCTCCCGCAGCAACGCCCGGCAGAACCTGCGGTCGATCCAGCCGTCGGAAAAGATGCGGCTGGAGGCGAAGACATCCTCCACCGAAGCGGCCAGGGGGCCCCGCAGCCACTCCTTGAAGGGAAAGGAGAACCCCATCTTGGGCCGGTCTACGATCTCCGGGCCCAGGCGCGCGCGGGCTAGATCCTTGAGCAGGCCCTTGAGCCGGCGCCCCGGGATCTTGATCGCCTCGGGCAGGGAAAAAGCCAATTCCACGAGCTCGTGGTCCAGGAACGGCGCGCGCGCCTCCAGGGAGTGGCGCATGCAGACGCGGTCGACGCGGTGCAGGAGGATTTCCCCCATCTTCGCGTGGAACTCGATGAAGCTCACCAGGCCCGCGAGGTCCGAGGGGCGGACGGATTCCTGGGCGTGGCGGCGGTAGAGCCCGGCGATGAACTCCCCCGCCGGGTCGTGGTCGCTCTGGAGCAGGGACGGCCCGGCCACGTGCAGACGCTGGGTGGCGGGAAACCCTATGGAGCTTCCCCAATAGACGGGCCGGTCCTGCGCCGCGCGGCGCAGCAGGTCGAAGCGGCGATGCCCGCGGCGCGTGCGGGCGTAGATCGGGCGGCCCAGCGCGTAGGCCAGGCGCGCCAGGACCTTCCAATGGGCGCGGGAGAAGCGCTCCAGCTGCTCGAGACCCTTGAGCATCACGTCGTAGCCGAAGAACAGCTCGTCGGCCCCCTCTCCCAGCAGGACCACCTTGAAGCCGTCGGCGCGCGCCCGGCGCGCCAGGAAATGCAGGGGCACCCAGACCCAGTCCGAGACGGGGTCGTCGAGGACCAGGCCGTCGTCCTGCAGCGCGGAAAGGACCTCGCCCGAGCCGATCCGGACCTCGCGGTGGTCGACGGGATAGCGGCGCGCCGTCAGCCGGGCGGCCTCGAATTCGTTGTAGTCCGGCATGTCCGTGTAGCCGACGGTGTAGGCCGCCAGGCCCGAGGCGCCCGCGGCCGCCAGACGGTCCACGATGAGCCCCGAGTCCACGCCGCCGCTCAGGAACACGCAGACCGGGACGTCGCTGACCAGGCGCCGCCGCACCGCGACGTCCAGGGCGTGCTCGACCGCCTCGCCTGCCTCGGCGCGCGAGCGCCGCGACGTCTGCGCCAGCGGCGTCCAGTAACGCTGCACGCGCGGCTCGCCCCCCGAAAATTCCAGGTAGCAGGCCGGGGGCACCTTATGGACGCCCTCCACCAAGGTCAGGGGCGAGGGCGAGAACTTAAGCGCCAGATACGCGTCGAGGCCCCGGGGGCTGATGCGGCGCGAGCCGGGCCAAAGCTCGAAGAGTCCGGCCAACTCGGAGCAGAAGCAGATCGCGCCCTCGTGGGCGGCCCAATACAGGGGCTTCTTGCCCGCCCGGTCCCGGACCAGGAAAAAGCGCCGCGCGCGTTCGTCGCGCAGGCCGAAGGCGAACATCCCCGCGCAGCGCCGCAACAGCCCGTCTAGCCCCCAGCGCCGGTAGCCGGCGATGAGGACCTCGGTGTCGCTGGAGGTGCAAAACGCCTCGCCGCCGGCCGAAAGCTCCGCGCGCAGCTCGGCGAAGTTGTATATCTCGCCGTTGTAGGTGAGCAAAACCGAGCCGTCCGGCGCGGCCATGGGCTGGTTGGCCCGGGCGTCCAGATCGAGGATGGAAAGCCGGCGGTGCCCCAGCAGGGCGTCGCCGCGCGCGGCGAATCCCCAGGCGTCGGGGCCGCGATGGGCCACGGCCGCGGCGCCGCGCTCCAGGCGCGGACGCCAGAAGCCCTCGTCCAAGCGCGAGCCGTCCTTCGAGAAGACGCCGAGTATGCCGCACATCAGCGCGCCCCCAAGGCCAGCATGGCCGCGGCGGCCGCCACGGGCAGCCATAGATTGTCGTTGCACAGGGGCGCGGTCGGCATGAGCTCCGCGGCGGCCGCCGCCAGGGCGCCGCCCGCGGCCGCCGCGGGCGGCGCGCCGAAGGCCAGGCACGCGGCCAGGCAGACCAAGAAGCAGGCCAGGCTGCCCTCGACGGATTTCGCGCCGCCCAGGACCCGATGGCGGCCCCAGGCCTTGCCCGCCAGGGCCGCGGCCGCGTCGCCCAGGGCCAGGCAAACGAACGCGGCGCCGGCCACGTTCGGCCGCTCTCCCGCCAGCCAAACCACGACCCAGGCCCCGGCCGCGCCGTAAAATATGGAGGAAAATTCCCGCCGTTCGGGCTCCCGGATCATGCCGCCGAAGACCGCGAAGACCAGCCGGCTGCAGCGTTCAAAACGCAGGCGGACGAGCTCCCCGATCGTCACCAGGGCCAGCCAGACCCCGAACCAAAGGAGCGTACGGCGCCGGCCGGCCCAAAGGTAGAAGCCCCAGTAGGACAGGATCAACAGGTGGAACGCCTTGCGTCCCAGCTCCCGGCGCAAGCCGGTCATGCGGGATAACCCTTTCCGATCGGCCCGAGCAGGGCCTTGAGCCAGCCGTAATTCCAAAGCCAGAAGCCGGCCGAAAGCCGGGCCACCTGGCTCAACGAGGCCCAGAGTCCGACGGACCGGGGGAAGAACGCCTTGGCCAGGAACATCAGGACGAACCCGTTGGACAGGCCGATGACGGCCAGGGAAAAAAGCCTGCCTCCGGCGCAGGCGAGATCCGGCTGTCGGCGCCCCCACAGGCATTCCGCGGTCATGAGCCAATGCCCCGAGAGCGTAAGTCCCAGCAGGAAGAGAAAGGCGCCAAGCTCCGCGTGGGGCCGAACCCACAGCAGGAGCCGGAAGCCCGCGATGACCAGCAGGGCGTAGAGGGGCAGGCAGTACGGCGCCAGGCATACGAAGACGCCGCCGCGAGACAGATCCACGTGCCCCCCCTCGGCGCCGACTTTCAGCGCGTGGACCCGCCCCCCCAAGGCCCAGGCGGCCAGGGCATGGGTCAGCTCATGCCCCAGGACGTAAACGAAGCGCGCGGCCTGGGTCCAGCCCCGCCGCGGCGCGGCCACGCCCAGGAGCCACAAGCCCAAGCCGCAGAGCGCCCCGACCGCGAAAGGCCAGGCGTGCCTTTGCCAGGCCAGCGCCGCCAGCATCCGCACGGCGGCCGCCGCGGTCAGGACCGCCGTCGGCAGCAAGGCCAGGCCCACGACGAGTCGGATCATGCCGTCCTATTCCAGCATGTAATCTTGGTAGGGGATTTTTTTCGCTTCGAGCTCGCGTTTCCAGAGTCCCTTGGCCAGGGGCAGCTTGGCCCGCGCCAGCACGACCCAGCGGCTTTCCGGGGGGGAGAAGAGCTCGCCGACGGTCCGGAACCAGACGCAGGCGTATTTCAGCGAGCTTTCCCGGAAGGCCTCGTCGCGCTCGAAGCGCGCCAGCTCCAGGCGCTGCTTCAGCTCGGCCTCGTCGATGCGGCCGGCCGAGAACTCGGCGCGCAGGCGCCCTTCCTTCTCGGCCAGAAGGCGGTCGAGCGCGGCGGCCTTGAGCTCGGGCCGGCGGGCCCACTCGAGGTGCTTCTCGCCCTCCAGATAAGCCGAGCGCGCCCGCAGCCAGAGATCGGCGTAGGCGACGGCGTAGACGCAGAGGCCGCAGGCCAGGATGGCGCCGAGGACGGCCTTGACCCTAGAGGATGCCACCGCTGAGCGGCCCGCGCTCCGACCCCGGAGCTCGGTTGATCTCCGGCGGCCGCGTCTTGAGGATGTTGTGGATCTGGGACACCAAGGCCGCGGGCCGCAGCGGCTTGACCAGGAAGTCCTTCACGTTGGATTCAAGGCGCACCAGCTCGATCTGCTTGCGATCGAGCTGGCGCCCGGTGACGACCAGGATGGGGATGTTCCCGTTGCCGGTGGCCTGCAGCTCGCGCAAAACCTCGTAGCCGCCCTTGCCGGGCAGCATGAAGTCCAGCACCACGAGATCGGGCAGGAGCGCCGAGACCTTGCGCAGGGCCTCCAGGCCGTCCGCGGCGCGGTCCGCGCGGAAGCCTTCCTTGCGCACGACGTGCTCGAGCAAATCGAGCAGGCTTTCGTCGTCGTCGACCAGGAGGATGAGCTTCTCCTTGGGATCGGCGAGCTCGGGCTCGGGCAGGCCGGCCTCGGCTTCGGACATTTAATCGCCTCCCTCGGGAGTCCCGAGCTCGGAGGTCCCGAGTTCGGGGGGGCGGG
>JAQUMZ010000207.1 GCA_028717865.1 Elusimicrobiota bacterium
GGTCCCGGGCGCGGGCCGAAGTGATGGCCCGGGCCTGCAGGATGACGAGGCGATCGTCCGCGACCGCGAACTCGACGTCCAGGGGATAGCCGAAGTGCTCCTCCAAGGCCGCGCCGATGCGGGCCAAGTCCCGGACTTCGGCGGGGCTCAAGGCGCGGCGCCTCTGTTCGCGAGCGGGCACCGGGCGGATCCGGGTGCCCAGCCCGTCGTCCGCGCGCACGACCTGCGTCTTCTTGCCGCCGAGCACGGGCGCGGATATCTCCTCGCCGCGGCGGTCGGCGCGGTATTGGTCAGCCTGGACCTGGCCCGAGACGATCCCCTCGCCCAAGCCGTAAGCCGCATTGATGACGACGTCCGGCCGGCCGGTCACGGGGTCCGCGGTGAACATCACGCCGGAGGCTTGGGCGTCGGCCATCTGCTGCACGGCCACGGCGGGGCGAAGCTCCACGGAACGGATGCCCTGCTGCCAGCGGTACTGGATGCCGCGCGGCAGCCAGAAGGAGGCCCAGGTCTCCACGACCTTGCGCAGGAGGTTTGCGCGGTCCACGTAGAGATGGCTTTCCGCGGCCCCCGCGAAGGCCGCCTCCTCGCGGTCCTCCTGGACCGCGGAGGAGCGCACGGCGAAGCGCGCCTGCCGTAAGCCCTGGGCGTCGATGCTGTCCAGGATATCCTTGCCTACGCCGTCCTCGGCGTCAAGCCGTCCCGAGAGGATCAGACCCTGCAGCTTTCGTGACGCCGTCTCGACGACCTCGCGGACCTGCTCCGCGCCGAGTCCGCCCGCGGACAGCAGGCCGTCGAGCTCGCGGGCCGTCCGCATGACGGGCTCCTCCAAGTCGTTCTCGCGCAGGAAGCGCAGGTAGGCCTCCGTGGTCACGGCGCTGCCGCCGGGCACCGTGCCGCCCTCCCGCTGGACCACGGACATGATCTCGCCCAGCTTGGCGGACTTGCCGCCCACCAGCTCGGCCAGGTCGTCGTCGACCTGGTCCAGGGGGAGGACGGAGGGGGGGGAGGCGAGCAGCCGGGCGCGTTTGCGCCGCGCCGCGCGCTGCGCCGCGGCCTGGAGCTCGGCCAGGGATTTTCCGCCCGGGAAGAGCGTCGCCAGGGCCGCGGCGATTTCGTCGGCGACCCGCCGGTAGGTTTCGACGGGCTGGTGGAAGGGATCGGCCACGTCGCCGCCTCCCGCCTGCGCATAGTCCTTGAGCAGGAAGGTCTTGCCCTCGGCCTCGGGATACTTGGAGAGGATATAGTCGAGATGACTCCGGCTCATGGCAAGGATGAGCTCGCTGCCGGCCACGTCATCGGCGGAGAGCATGCGGGAGCGATGTCCGCCGCCGTCGATGCCGCGTTCGGCCAGCACCCGCATCGATCCTTCTGACATGGGGGCCTCTCCGGCGGAGATGCCCCGGGAGATGATCTCGGCGCCCTCCTGGCCCAGCATGTCCTTGGCCAGGTACTCGGCCAGCGGGCTGCGGCAGGTGTTGCCGGTGCAGACGAAGGCGATCTTGCGCGGGCCCCGGCCCAGCAGGCGGCGGGCCGAGCGCAGCAGCCGTTTTACGTCCGGCAGGCTGGAGGCGGCCAAGTCCCGTCCCTGCGCCAAAAGGCCGCTCCAGCGCTCGGCCGCGGCGTTGAGGGATTCCCAGGCGCCGCGCCACAAAACCTGCCGCGTCCGCCGCCAGTCCTCCAGCCTGGCTTCCAACTCCTTGAGCCTGGACTGGTCCAAATCCAACGTCTCGGCCAAGGCGCGCAATCGGGCCAGGCGCGCCGCGACGTCGGCGGCCTCGGTCTGCGCGACCTCCCCGCCGTCCGTCTCCAGGGTTTCGGCCAAGGGGCCAAGATTCTCGTCCAGCAGGCGCTCGCCGTGCGCGCGCAAGTCGGCGCGGATGTCGGGGAGGCCGAACAAGGCGCTCAGGATGGCCTGCCCGTGCCCGGCCAAGGCTTGGTTCCAAAGCGCCTCCTCAAGGAGGAATTCGGCCGCGGCCGTCCGCGGCGGACCGCGCAGCTGGCCCAGCCAGGCGGCCAGCGCGGCGGGGTCGCCCCGGCCGGCGCGCCATTCCATGAGCAGGCCTTGCGCTTCGCGCAGCGGGGCGCGGACGCCGTCGTCGAAACCGGCGACCGCGCCCAGCCGGCCGTCGACGCGGAGGACGTCGCCCTCGCGGATGCGCAAGCTGCGGCCACGCGTGCGCAGGGTGAGCCACAGTCCGCCCGGGCCCTGGATGGCGGCCGCGGGCGGGAAGGCGTCTACGTCCAGGACGGGCTTGCCGTCCTCGCTCGACCAGCGGGCGTGATGCAGGATCACGGCCGGGATGCCCAGCTCCCGCGTCGTGATGCCGGCATGGCTGAGCAGTCCGCCCCCGGTGGTTACGACCGCCGCGCAACGGCGCATGGTTTCGAGATCGTCCGGCGTGGTATAAGGGGCGATGAAGACGCCTTCCTGCGGGGCGGTCGGCTCGCGGAAGAAGACCCGGCCCGTGGCGAAGGACCCCTTTCCGGCGGAAGCGGCCAGACCCCGCGCCGAGATCGCCGTCGTGGGCTCGGCGGGCGTCCGGGCGAGCAGCCGGCGCCATCTCTGCCTTTGGATGCGGCCGGGGACCAGGCCGGCGGAGGCGGGCGTGCCCTTGCGGTTCAAAAGCTCGGCCATGGCGTCGGCGTCGATGGCGCGCAAGACCCGGCCGTCCCAATGCATGGCCGCGGCGTAGGCGGGAGTCTGCGTGTGGTTGTCGCGCAGGACCCAGGCCGTCAGGCCCTCGCCGTCGCCCCAGAGCCACTGGAGGCTTTCCGCGGGCATGCGCCCCACGGCGCCGATGTCCTGGCGCGCCGCGGATTCGGTCTGCGTCTGCGCCAGGGTCGCGGCCGTGCGCAAGGCGGCCTCCTCGTCGGCGAGGACGGCGCGGGCGAGGCTCGCCAAGGGGTCGTAGCCGGCCCCGCGTTGCGGTACGCCGTTGCCGTCGATGACGAGTTCTCCGCGGGCCAAGGCCAGGCGCCAGGGGCGGGTGAAGTGCTCGTCGATCGTCTCCTGCCCGAAAGCCCGGCCTTCGGGGAACTCCGGCAGGTCCAGCCGCCGCAACTCGCGGTTGAGGGCGTTGCGCACCCGCGTGCGGTAGTCCTCGGCTTGTTGGTATTGCCGGTAGGAGTCCATCAGGGCGGGCGTTCTGCTTCCGTTGACGTGGACGAAGAAGGGGACGTTCCCCTGTGCGACCAGGGTGGCGGCCATGGCCAAGGCCATCTGTTTGGCTTGCTCCGCTCCGAAAAGGGCCTCGATGCCTTGGAAGGCCCAGTCGAGATTGCCCGTGGGCTTCAAGGCTTTCGGGAATAGCGGCAAGGCGCGCTCGATCTGGGACCGGGAAGCCAGACCATGGTCCTTGTCCCATGAGCAGTTCAGGAATTGACCGCCCTTGACCTCGGCGGAGGCTCCCAGGAGCCGCAGGACCTCGGCCACGTAGGCCAGGCGCAGCTGGTTGCCGTTGTCGCTGCCGCCTTCGCTGTAGCGGATCCTGATCATGCCTCCTTCGTCGGGTTCGGCGAAGCGGACGTAGACCTCAACCGAGTGGCAGCCCAGCTTGGCGTGATACCACAACTGATCGTCCTTGAGGATGGCCCGGCCCTCGGGGATGCCTTCCTGCCCCAGCAAGCTCAGGAAAGGATCGGCGAGCCGGCGGTTCTCCAGGAGAGGCCGGGATCCGAGATGCAGGAAATGAAGCGTGCGCCCTCCCCGCCGCAGGGTGCCGTCCGCATTGACCTTGCCGCTGATCGAGGCCAGGACGTCGAAGCTCTTCTGGTGCATATAGTTGATCAGCGTGTGCAGGTTGCACAGCTGGTATAGGGAAGCCTCCGGCTCCATATCCGCGACCCGCCGCGCGACCTGGTCGGGCAGGACGCCGTGCTCGGGGAGCCCGGCCCAAAGCGACTCGAGCTGGTCGCGGATTTCCGCGAACTTTTCGGAGACATCCGGGGCCGTGCGCCCCTGCTTGACCGCGTAAAGACCGTCGAGAGCCTCGGCCATGCGCCCGGCGTGGCCGAGCAGCTTGCGGGCCGTGGCCTTGTCCAGGGAACCGGCGCCGCGGGCCAGGAGGTCCAAGGCCTGGAAATTGCTGTCGATCAATGCGTCGAAGGTCTCGAAAGTCCTCAGCAATAAGGCTTTGCTCTCTTCGCTGACGGTCCCAGGATCGATCTCGGCAAAGGCGGCTTCATGGTCGTGACGTTCGCCGTCGAGGCCCGGTACGTGATAGGGGACGTTCAGCGGCGGTTGCAGATGATGCCCGGAAGGCACCGCCAAATCCGTGTAGGCCGGCCGCAGCAACGTGGCCGATACGATCTTCTTGAGGTCCGCGATCGTCCCGATCGAGTCCATGAGTTCGCGGAAATCGCGAGGGTCCGAGGAGTCCTTGAGCTCCTCCAAAATCGTCAGGAATTCGGCCAAGGAGCGTTCGTCGGCCAATGGCGACGTCGTCAGACCGGCGGTCGGGATGCTTCCGATGCGGGGGACCAGGGAGGTCAGCCGCGCTATGGTGGCGGCCGGATGCAGGACAGGGAGAAGTTCGTCGAGGGAGAACCAGCGTTCCAAGACGGCCAGCAGCCGCTGTCGGGGGGGGCCGTCCGGCTGCGCCTGGACCACCGCCAGCAGTAGCTTGCGGACCGACTCGGGAGGCGAAGCCGCCGACTCCCGCCATATCGCCAATGCCCTTTCCCGCCAGGTTTGGGGGCGCCCTTCGGTGAAACTCTCGGCCAAGGCTTCATGCACGGAGTCGGGCAGGTTGGGGGCTTTCTTGAGCAGCTTGACCGCCCGCTCGGCCACGTCCGAGCGATCGGCGCGCGTCTGATTCACGAGCAGGTCGAAGGGATAGCGCCGGGCGACGAAATCATCCGCCGCGAGCTCCCGCTTAAGGGCCTCATAGAAATTGCCCGCCACGAAAGAATCGTCGCTTTCGAGGGCGCCGGCCAGGAGCCGCAACCGTTCCGCCGAGGGCGCCATGGCGTTGGCCAGGATGAGCGTCGCGTCGCGGCGGACCGATCCCTCGCCGCTGCGCAGGTCCTCGGCCAGCTGTTCCAGGAGGGGCCGGGCCAGTCCCGGCACCAAGTCCGCGGCCCGGGCCGCCCGCATCCGCAGCGACAGGTCCGCGTGCCGTAGGGCGGCGAGTAGGTCCCGGCGCGACGGCTCGGGGAGGGTTTGCCTGTGGCCGGCCAGGATGATGGCGGCCATGACGCGGGTCTCATGGTCGGCATCCGCGAGGCGCTCGCGCAGGGCGTCAAGAACGGGTTCATCCAATATCGCCTTCTCCGGGACTTTGTCCTCCGGGTTGGCGCCATGCATGACCAGGCGCACGGCGTTGTGGCGCAGTTCGGCGTCAGGCTCGCGCAGCAGCGGCAGCAGGG
>JAQUMZ010000208.1 GCA_028717865.1 Elusimicrobiota bacterium
CTCATGGCGCTCGCCGCCTCGCCGAAGTAGACCGTGTAGGTGAGGGGGTCGCCCGGGGGATTTCCGACCTGATCCCAGGAGACGCTCACCGAATTCTTCATGGTCCGGACCACGGGAGAACTCTTGAAGGGCCCGGCCACGCTGGGGGTCTCGGGCGGATCGTTGAGGAATTCGGCGAAAAGGCTCCGGACTTCGCCCGCCGTTGTCGCGCCGAAGGAATCCTCGGCCGAAACGCGGTAGAACACCGTGGTCCCATATTGCAGGGGCAGGAGAAAGGCCGTGGTCGTCCCGGTCTGTACCGAGGCCAGGGCGGCGCTTGAAGTGCCCAGCTCGAATCGGTAGACCACGTCGTCGCCGTCCGGATCGCCGGTGTCGCCCCAGCTCAGGGGATAGCTGGTGGCCCGGGTCCGCAGCGCTGCCGGCGAGAGGTACTGGACCGCCTTGGGCGGCAGGTTGGCCATGTGGCTGACAAGGCTCATCCAGGAACCCGTGGATACCCCGCCGTAGGGGTCGGCGGCGAGCACCCGCCATTGGCAGGCGGTCTCGAATTGCAGGCTTACGAGCAGGGCGGTGGCGGAGCCCAGCGCGATCGTCGAAAAGCCCGTTCCGGTGCTCAGCTCGAGTTCGTAGGCGACCGGGTCCCCGTCCGGATCGGCCGAAGCTGCCCAATGGAGCGTCGCTGCGGGAGAGGCGGTGTGCAGGTTGAGTACGCCGGCGGTGCTGAGGTAGACAACGGAAGCCGGCGCCGAGTTCTTGAAGACGTGGACGAGGGCCTGGACGCCGCCGGTCACCGTCGCCGTGGCGCCGAAGGCGTCGTATGCCTCCGTCCGCCAGTAGTAGGTCGCGCCGAAGGCAAGCGGCCCGACCGGCACGGAGGTCTGCCTGGCGTCGGCCAAGAGCGCCAAGGATGCCTGAGAGGTTCCCAGGAATACGCGGTAGCCCACCGGATCGTCGTCCGGGTCCGCGGCAGCGGTCCAGGACAGGGAATCGGTTCCAGAGCGGGTGCTCACCGCGCCGAAGCCCGAGACCGCGTCGAAGGCTTGCGGCGGGGCGTTCGCGAATTGGTAGTAGACCCAGTTGGTGGGCGAATTGGAGACCGCGCCGTAGCCGTCCACGGCCGATATCTTGTAGTAGTACGCCGTGTCGACCGAGAGATTGGACGCCGTGTAGCCCAGCGAGTTCGAGGGGGCCGGCGCCAGGCTCGCGGGCGAGGTGCCCAACAAGATGTTGTAGAGCACAGGATCGCCGTCGGGATCGACGGCCTCCTGCCAGAAGAAGGACTGGGACGGCGCGGTTCCATGGAAGGCGTTGGTCCCGGTCTTGGAGAGATTGACCGGAGCCGCGGGCGGTGAGTTCTTGAACAGGCGCAGAAGGCGCTGCGCTCCTTGCGATATGGCGGTGGTGCCGCCGAAGCCGTCGTAGGCATCCACGCGCCAGTAATAGGTGGTCCCGAAGCCCAAATCGGTCAGGACCGCGGCGGGAAGAGCGGTGTCCTCGACGGCCGATAGGCTCGCCGGCGCGGTGCCCAAGGAGACCCTGTAGCCCACCATGTCCCCGTCCGGGTCCGCGGAGGTTGTCCAGGATATGGCCGTTGCCGCGTCCCTGGTAATCACCGTGCCCGTCCCTCCGGCTACGCTGAAGGCCTGCGGCGGGACGTTGGCGAACCGGTAGAAGACCGAATTAAAGGGAGAGGGCGAAACCTTGCCGTAAACATCCGTCGCAATGATCTTGTAGTAGTACGTCGTGTTGAGGGACAGGGGGACCGTGTAGCCCAATGAAACCGGCGAGACGGTGGTCAGGCGGGCCGGGTCGGTCCCGAACTGGATGCTGTAGGCGAGGGCATCGCCGTCCGGATCGACGGCATCGTCCCAATAGAAGGAATGCTCCGGGGCAAAGCCGTGGTGCGGGACCGCACCGGTCTGGGACCGGTTGGCTGGCGCGCCAGGGGCCGAGTTCTGGAATACCGGAAGCACCGCCTGAAGGCCGGAGGAGGCCGCGCCGCCGAAGCCGTCCCGCGCCGTTACCCGCCAATAGTAGGTCGTCCCGAACTCGAAAAGCAGGTCGAAGTATCTGGCCGGGGAACTTTGGATGATCGGCCCCGCCCCTGGGAAGGTCGCGACGGCTACGTCGTAGGCGACCGGATCGCCGTCCGGATCGTCCGCGGCCTGCCAGGAGAGGGCAAGCGAAGAGTCCCGCGTCGCGACCGTCCCGCTTCCGGAAAGAACCGCGAAGGGGAGGGGCGCCGAGTTCAAAAGGGTCAGGCGCAGGGCCTGAATCGGCGAATCGGCCGCGGCGCCGTAGGAGTCGTAGGCGCTGACCTCCCAATAATATGTCGTCTCCGTCGCGGGCGAGGTGAAGCCGTAGGAAGCGCCCTCTCCGTCTTGGACCAGGGCGAGCGCGGCAGGAGCGGTTCCCACGAAGACTCGGTAGTTGACCGGATCCCCGTCCGGGTCGTCCGCCCAGGACCAGGCAAGCTCCGCGCGGGGCGTCCAGGTGTGCTGGCTGCTCGTGCCCGCGCCGGCAAGGACCGCGGGCGCTGCCGGCGGCGAATTCTTGAAGATCGGTACGTAGAACTGCTCCGTGCCGCCGGCAAGCCAGCGCGAGGCGTCGTAGCTGTCCCGCGCCCTCACCGACCAGTAATACGTCGTTCCGAAGGCAAGCCCGTCCACCCGCCAGGAGGTCTGATCCGTGCTGGCCGCGAGCGTCTGCGTGGACTGCCCGGCCGGCCGCCAGAATACGTCGTAGACCACCGGATCGTTGTCCGCGTCAACCGCGGCCTGCCAAGCCAGGATGGCGGATGTCGCGCGCGTGACGGCCGGGCCCGTGCCGCCGGCCACGGAGAAGCTCCCCGGAGCGCTATTGGACAGGTTGAGGTTGAAGCTCATAACCGGTGAGGGAGTCGTTTGGAGAGGCAGGCCCAGATGGGAGTCCGTGGCCGCGACCTGCCAGTAGTACGTCGCGCCGAAAGCCAACGGCGGAGTGGCCAGGCTGTTTTGCGCGGAGGTTCCGACCACAGCCAGCCCCGTGGAGGATGTCCCCATGAGGATGGAATACGCCACCGGGTCGCCGTCCGGGTCGCTGGAAGACTGCCAGGACAGCGAGGCCGCCGAGGAATGCTGGACGACCATGCCCAGGGGTCCGGACTGTGCCGGAACCGTGGGCGTGCCCGTATAAACGAAACGCCGCAGGGGTTGAGACCCCGAGGAGCCGAGGTAAAGGATGCGCTCGTTCCAGGCGCAGCCGCCCGGGGAGTCGGCGACCACGCTGGCCTGCAAAGTCCCGTCCCCACCCAGCTTCACGACACCCTGAGGGCAGCCGGCCGGACCGCACACGGGCTGGCTGATGTAGAGGCCGCCGGCCGGATCCGTCCACATGCCCCGAGGATAAAAGCTATAGGTCCAGTTCGAGGAGGGGATGTCGCTTTGGAGGGAGCCGCCGGCGGAAAACTTCAGGACGTGCTGGCAGAGACTGTCCGCCACGTACAGGCTTCCCTGAGGATCGACGGCCAAGTGCGAGGGCGTATAGCAGCTGCCGCCCGTGGCGCTGATCCCGGGCATGGTGACGGTCCGGACCAAGGCGCCTGAGAGATCGTATTCGTTGATGAAACCCTTAAGGCCGCCTGGTGGACACGAACAGCCCACGCACAGGGGGCAATACGTCCGGGTTACGTATTGGTGCCCGATGTAAACGTGGCCGTTGGCCTTGTTGATGGCCGAGGAAACCCAGCCGATCTCGCCGTAGGGGTTCGGCAGGGAAATCGAGGTCTGCCCGAGGAATACGCCGTTGTTCTGGAAGCGCCTGAGCGCCAGGCTGTTGAGCCCGCCCGCGCCGTCCAGAACGTCCACGATGCCGCTGTGCTCCACCGCGAAGGCCGCGGGCGAGGAAACCCCCGAGTCAAAGGAGAACATCGGGGTTATCCCCTGAGTCGCGTAGGAGGCCACGGTGTAGTAAGTCCCCCCCGTGGGCAGGCCGAAGACATAGAGATTGCCTACCGCATCTCTGTCCAGCGCGGTCAACGAGGCTGTTGCCGGCGTGAAGGAGCTCTGCAGGATGTAGTTGCCCGCTAGGACCCGTCCGGGCAGGACCGCCAAGAGCAGAATGCTCGCAAGCGCTTTCATTGTTTGCGCTCCCCCTTTTTGTTCATGTCGCCGGCCTTCTGAGGTGATCTCAGGACCGACTCAAGATTCAGCCCTTCCCGATCCGCGCCGGGCACGGGTCCAAGCCAGGCGTCCTTGCCGCTTACGACCTTATAGACGCGGGCCGTCCGAACCAGACAATCCTGTCGTCCCGGCGCGAATATCAGGGCCGTCCCCTCGGGCAGGCTCTTAAGCTTATTGGGGTGGACCTTGAAGTGCTCCACGGCCCGACGCGACACTTCCCCCGTCTTGCGCATCCCGAGCAAAGTCTTTTGCATGCGCTCCGTATCCTCGAAGGTCTTGAAGGTTCCCAGGATGGAGGCCCAGAACTCGGCGTCCTCGGGGTCCGGCGCGCGGAAGCAGACCTTGCAGCCGGAGGTGTTGTTGAATACCGCGGAGTCGAAGGATTCCGCCGGCATGCCCTGCACCTTCTGAAGCTGCCCCAGGTCCTGGTGCGAGAGGGTCGTCCACATCTTCGCGGAGCCCACGGTCGCTATGAAGGAAGCGAAGGCCGGGGTCGCGAACTCGGCGAACTCGTCGAGAATGACCGAGGCCGGGCCGGGCTTTTCCCGCCTCTGCTGGCGCCAGGAGGCCACGGAGAGCATCCCCGAGATCAGCATGCGGCCCAGGGGGTTGGCCTGGACCTGCAGGTGGCCTATGGGGATGGCGAAATAGGCGAGTTGGTCGCGGGCGAAGACCTTGTCGAGCTCGATCTGCGGAGAGTACGTGTTGAGGAGGGCGCCCAAAGGGCCCGAGGACCAGGGGCTGATCGCCGAGGTGAGGGCCGTGGTGTCCGGGTTCTTATCGAACTCTTGCGCCGCCGCCTCCGCGACCTTCTTGTCCTTGCACAGGTCGAACGCGCGCTGGCGGCACTTATCGTCGCCGAAGTAGAGGAAGCAGTCCCGCAGGGTGAAATCCAGGCCGGTGCTCCAGAACACCTCGGCCATGCGCTGGATCTTGGCGAAGTCCAAGGCTCGGTAGTAGTCCTGGCCTTCACCGGACGAAGTCGGCTCCCGGCCAATGATCCGGGAGATTTGGTTGGCCAGGGCGGTCGCGTCCTGTCCGGGGAGCTTGCGCAATGGATTGAAGGTCATGGACCTGGGGTCCTGGGGGTTGAAGTAGCGCACGTCATGCCCCCGGCCGCAACGCTGCGCCATGGCCAGGAACTGGTCGAAGTCGCAAGTATCGCCCTTGGCCTCCATGAAGAAGACCGGCATGCCGAGATCG
>JAQUMZ010000209.1 GCA_028717865.1 Elusimicrobiota bacterium
TCCCCGGACTCGACACCCTGGTCCTGGAGCCTCTCGTCATCAAGGCCCCGCGCTTGCGCATCAAGAACCCGCTGGCCCTCGATCCCCAGATCAACCAGCAGCTGCTGCGCCTGCTGCAGCAGAGGATGGACGCGCGCCCCGACAGCCAGGCCCAGCTCGACGCCTCGATCGGCAACCTGGCCAAGCTTTCCACGGCCACCGGCTACAAGCTCAAGACCCGCTACACCGAGCTGGGCTTCCTGCTGACCGAGGGCCTGGCCGGAGTCACGGACATACAGCTCGCCTCCGAGCTCGAGAAGGTGTCCCGCCAGGGCACCAACGTCCAGACGCGGGCGGCGGCCATGACCGCCCTGGCCTACACGCACGACCTGCGCTATCTGCCCCTGTTCCAGGGCGCGCTGGTCGACCGGAGCATCACGGTGCGCTTCGGGGCGCTGGAATCGCTGCTCATACTGAACAACCCCGCGGCGCAGTTCCAGGTCGCCAACGCGGCGCGTTCCGATTTAGCCTTCCCGGTGCAGCTCTACGCCGCGGCCGGCATGTGGCGCATGGGAGACATATACGGCCGGGAGATATTGCTGCGGCTGGCCCAGAACTCGGACTGGTTCGTGCGCGCCATGGCGGTGCGCTATCTCGGCGATATGGGCGGAGCGGATGAGTACCGCAAACTCCTGCAGTGGCTCGCTTTCGAAAGCAACCCCATGGTGCGCGCCGAGCTGTGTTCCGGCCTGCTCAACCTCCAGAAGTTTGCGGATAAATAAATGGACCTGAAATTCCTCACCATGCTGGCCCTTACCGGCGGCGATTGGGTCATCTACCTGCTCATGCTCAGCTCGGTGGTGGCCCTGGCCGTCGTCATCGAACGCGGCATACTGCTGCGGCGCGAGGAGCGGTCCCTGGCCGGGCTCGATGCCGCTTTCCTGCGCGGCTTCGGGGAGGGCGACCTGCCCGAGCTCGACAAGATAGCGGCGCGCCATCCCGGGGCCGCGGCCCGGATATTGCAGGCCGGCCTGGCCCAGGCCCGCCACGGTCCCGCCGGCGTGGAGGATCATCTGGTGGCGGCGACCCTGGAGGAGAAGCGCGGCCTGGAAAAGCGGCTTTTGATCCTGGGCACCTTGGGCAACAACGCGCCCTTCGTCGGGCTTTTCGGCACGGTGCTCGGGGTCATCAAGGCGTTCCACGACCTCGCCCAGAGCGGTTCCGGCCCCGAGGTGGTCATGCAGGGGCTTTCCGAGGCTCTCATAGCCACGGCGGTGGGCCTGTTCGTGGCCATCCCCTGCGTCGTGAGCTACAACTACTTCTCCCAGAAAGCCAAGGACATGCTGGCGCGGACCGAGTCGCTCGGCCGCATGCTCCTGGCGCAGGTGCGCGTCCGGCACGGGAAGTAGGCATGGCCCCCGCCGTCGGCGACTCCCCGATCACGGGCATCAACGTCACGCCGCTCGTGGACATCATACTGGTCATCCTGATCGTCTTCATGGCCACGGCTCCGCTCATACATAACCGCGCCATGAAGGTGGACCTGCCCAAGGCGGCCCAGCACGAGCGGGCCGCCACCGAAGCCTTGCAGGTGGTCTACAACGGCCGGCGCGAACTCAGCTTGTCCGGTAAGCGGGTGTCCGAGCCGGAACTGGGCGCCGCGCTCAAGACCCTGGCCGCCGTCTCCGAGGTGCGCGTGGCCCTGCGGGCCGACCGCAGCCTGCCCTACGGCGACATCGTGGGCCTGCTCGACGTGATCCGCGCCGCCGGCGTGCGCAAGATAGGCCTGGAAGTCAAGGCCAAGTGAGCGTAAAAAAACCCGATCTTTTCGAGAAGTGCCTGGCGGCCTCCTTCGCCCTGCACGCGGGACTGCTCATCGGCGGACAACTGACGCGCCGGCCCGCCGCGCCGCCGCCGGTCGAGGTCGACCTGACCGTTCCTGTCCTGGGCGGCGACGGCCCCGCGCGCCTGGGAGCTCCCAAAAGGCTCGTGCCCGCCGCCAAGGGGATCCCCCGGCCCGCCGAAAGCCCCGTCCCGCTCAAGCCGCCCCCGGCGGTCGAGCCTCCGAAGGATTGGGTCCTACCGGGGCCCAATACCAAGCTCGTGGAAAAACCCCCCGCGCCCGCGCCCACGCCCGGAGGCGCGTCCGAGGGGACCGGGACGGCGGCCAAGGTCGGCGGCTCGGGCGCGGGGGCCGACGACGGCGTGCCCGGCGGCACCGGGACGGGCGGCTCGGGCCTGCTGGCCTTGCCGCGCCTGCTCAATCGCGACGAGCTGCTGGCCAATTTGCGGCGTTATTACCCCGAGAGCGAGCGGCGCGCCGGCCGGGAGGGCAGCGTGCTCGTCGCGCTGCATATCGGCGTCGATGGTCGCGTCGATCCCGTGGACATCGTTTCCGGAGCCGGCGCGGCCTTCGACGCCGCCGCCCGCGAAGTGGCCAAGCGCATGCGTTTTTCCCCGGCCATCGGCCGCGCCGGTCCCGTCCCCGTCAAGCTCAACCAAGCCATCTTTTTCCAGCTCCAGGACTAGGTGACAGGCATTCCCCAAATTTCCTTCCTTAATTTTTGAGGAATGGAAATTTTGGGAATGCCTGTCACCATCAAGTTAAGGCCGAGACGTGGTAGCCGGAGACGGCCTTGATGTACTGGGCCCGCTCGAAGGCTTCGGGGTCTGGGCAGTGCTCGTGGCTTAGGCTGCCCTTCAGCTGCTCGACCGACTCGTAGCCGCGCGCGCTCATCCAGGCGCGCAGGCTCTCGAGCGCCCGGGCGAGGCCGCGCGGCCCGTTCTGGATGAGCTCCGAGCACATCATCGCGGCGTCGGCGCCGGCCAGCAGGGCCTTGAGCGCATCCTGGCCCGAGTGCACGCCGCCGGTCAAGGCCAGGCTGGCCGCGACGCGGCCGCGCAGGATGGCCGTCCAGCGCAGGGGCAGGGTGAGGTCGCGCGAGGCGCTGAGGTTGACGGTCGGGCGCACCTCGAGCCGGTCGAGGTCGATGTCGGGCTGGTAGAAGCGGTTGAAAAGCACCAGGCCCCGCGCGCCCGCGGCCGCGCAGCTCGCGGCCATGTGCGCGATGGCGGAGTAGAAGGGGTTGAGCTTGACCGCGACCGGGATCTTGACGCGGGCGCATACCGCGCGCACGACCTCCAGGTCGCTGCCTTCCACCGCCGAGCCGGTGATGGCGGGATCGGCGGCCAGGTGGTAGAGGTTGAGCTCCAAGGCGTCGGCGCCCGCCCGCTCGATCTCATCGGCCGAGGCCAGCCAGCGGCCGGGGACCGAGGCGTTGAGGCTGGCGATGACGGGGATGGACAGGCCGCGCTTGGCTTGGCGCACGAGCTCGGCGTAGTTTTCCGCTCCGATGCGGAACTCCTCGGGTTCGGGCAGGTAGCTCGCGGCCTCCACGTACTGTTCCTTGGCGCGGATCAGGTAGTTGACGAGGGTCAAACCCTCCGACTGCACCTGCTCCGCGAAGAGCGAGGGCAGCACCACGGCGCCGGCCCCGGCGGCCTCCAGGCGCTTGAGCGAGTCGACGTCGGCCGTCGGGGGGCCGGACGAGGGCACGAGGGGGCTGCGCAGGCGCAAGCCCAAATATTGCGTGGACAGGTCCGGCGTCATGGCTTCCTCCTTCAGACGGCGGCCGGCTGCTCCGCTCCGGCCGGCGGGCCGCCGGCCTCGCGCGGCGCGTAGTCCAGCTTGGAGAGGTGCTCCAGCAGCCGCCATTTCCGCGCGACCTCTTCCTGGGCCTCGGCCAGCAGGCGCCGGGCCCGCTCCGGCCGGCTGGCCGCCAGCATGCGGTAGCGCGTCTCCCGGTATATGTAATCCTGCAAGGGTATGCGGGGCGCTCCGGAGTCGAGCTGCAGGGGATTGCGGCCTTGCCGGACGCGGGACGGATCGTAGCGGAAGAGCGGCCAATAGCCGCTTTCCACCGCGAGTTTCTGCTGTTCCAGGCCCCGGGCCAGGTCGTAGCCGTGGGCGATGCAGGTGCTGTAGGCGATTATGAGCGCCGGCCCCGGGAAAGCCTCGGCCTCCTGGAAGGCCTTGAGGGTCTGGACGTCGCTGGCGCCGAAGGCGACGCGGGCCACGTAGGCGTCGCCGTAGCTGACGGCGAGCATGGCGAAATCCTTGCGCGGCCGGTCCTTGCCCGCCGCGGCGAAGCGGGCCACGGCGCCGCGCGGGGTGGCCTTGGATTGCTGGCCGCCCGTGTTGGAGTAGACCTCGGTGTCGAGCACCAGGAGCTTGACGTTGGAGCCCGAGCGCACGACGTGGTCCAGCCCCCCGTAGCCGATGTCGTAGGCCCAGCCGTCGCCGCCGATGATCCAGACGCTCTTGCGCACCAGGGCGTCGCAGAGCGCGAGCAGCTCCTTGAAATCCGGCTCCGGCCGCGCGGCGAAGCCCGCCCGCAGCTTCCCCACGCGCCGCCTCTGCTCGGCCACGCCGGCGGTTCCGCGCTGCTCGGCGCGCAGCAGTTCCTCGGCCAGCGGCCCGATATCGGCCGAGAGCCGGCGCAGCAGCTCCTCGGCCCGGGCGCGCCGGGCGTCGACGGCCAAACGCAGGCCCAGGCCGAACTCGGCGTTGTCCTCGAAAAGCGAGTTTGACCAGGCCGGCCCGCGCCCGTCGCGGTCCTTGGCGTAGGGGGTCGTGGGCAGGTTGCCGCCGTAGATGGAGGTGCAGCCCGTGGCGTTGGCCACGAGCATGCGGTCCCCGAAGAGCTGGGTGGCGAGCTTTATATAGGGCGTCTCGCCGCAGCCCGCGCAGGCGCCGGAGAACTCGAACAGCGGCCGCAGCAGCTGGGAGGTCTTCACGCTCAGGGGCTCTATTTTTTCGCGCTCGACCTCGGGCAGCTCGAGGAAAAATTCGTAGTTCTTCCGCTCCCGGGCCCGCAGGGCGCCGCTCAGGGGCGTCATGTTGATCGCCTTGCGCCTGGCCTCGCGCTTGTCGCGCGCCGGGCAGGCCTCCACGCACAGGCCGCAGCCCGTGCAGTCCTCGGCGGCCACCTGGATGGTGTATTTGGTCCCGGCCGCGAACGGCCCGCCGCGCCAGTCCAGGCTCAAGAAGCCCTCGGGCGCGCCGGCCAGGGCCGCGGCGGGGTAGGCCTTGGAGCGTATGCAGGCGTGGGGGCAGACGAAGGCGCATTTGCCGCACTGTATGCAGACCGGCGGGTCCCAGGCCGGCACGGCCAAGGCGATGGCGCGCTTTTCCCAGCGGGCGGTGTCGGTGGGGAAGGTCCCGTCGACCGGCATGGCGCCGACCGGCAGCTCGTCGCCCCGGCCGGCCATGAGCTCCCGCGTGAAATTGCGCACGAACTCCGGGGCCGAGCCCGGCAGCTCGACGCCGCGGCGGCGCGTCGCGTCGGGCCGCGCGGGCACCTCCACGCGGCGCAGGTGGCGCA
>JAQUMZ010000210.1 GCA_028717865.1 Elusimicrobiota bacterium
TCAGCTTGTCGTGCATCTTCTGATATCTGGGGTCGCCGTTGTCGTCCGGTCCGCCCAGCAGGCGCGTCGCGAAGCCGTGGAACGCGAACCACTCGTCGAGCTTGGACAGCTTGGCCTGGCCGGCGTCCAGGAGCACGCGGATCTTGAGCTCGGGCCGGGCCTGCTTCATCTCGAGCAGGACGTCGGCGATCCTCTGCGAGTAAAAACTGAACATCGCGATATCGATGGAAAACCGGGCGGCCTGGATGGCGCGGATCAAGGCTTCCTCGATGCCGCCTTGCGGGGAGAAAATCTGGAGCGGGAAGCTCTCCCCGTTGAGGATGATCGGCCGTTCCTGGTCCTGCGGCGGCGGGGGGAATGACTTGCCTTTGCCCGGCGCCTCCTCGTCTGCGAGCCCGGACTCGTAGGTCTCGGCGTCGGAGAGGGGCTTCGCATCGAGCGAGCGGTTCAGTATCGCTTCCAGCTTGTCGAAATCGACGTCCTGGGATATCCACCTCAGGTAGGCGAAGTAGCGCCGGTAGGCGGCGACGCGCCGGGGATCGTCCGAGAACGAGACGTTTTCGAAATGGTTGTTTTTGGTGATCTCGGTGAGATTGAAGGATCCGAACGACGCGATTTTGCCGTCGAAGACGGCGAATTTGTTGTGCATCGTGCCGCCGCTGCGGCCGGCCCGGACCTTGAGGTCGAACTCCTTGGCCAAGGCCACGACCTGGGGCTTCGGCTTGCGCGGGTAGCCGTCGTCGTCGACGCCGCTGGTGTAGAGATGGCTGCGGTCCAATACGAGTTCGATCTTGAGCCCGCGTTTCTTCGCCCGGCGCAGGGCCTCGAGTATGGGTTCGGAGGCGAACTCGTAGACGGCCAGGCTGATGGAGGTCTGGGCCGCGTCGATGGCCCGGACGTACAGGGCCTCGATCGGATGCTCGGGAAGGAACGCGAAGGAAGGCAGGGAAACGCCGTTGAGGGCGAGTTGGCGGGGGGCGGGCAGCGGCGGTGGAACCGGGCTTGGCGGCGCGGGCGGCTCCGGCGGCGGGTTGACGATTTCCTCGATCAGGTTCGCGTCGGCGGGCAGCGCCGGGATGGAGATCGGCTTGGGCAGGACCTGGGCGCGGGCGAACATGTGGGCGAAGGCGAAGGCGTAGGACTCGGCGTCGGTTTTGTCGTAGAGGAAATGGACGTTCTCGAAATTGGCCATGGCCGCGTTCTTGGTCCAGTTGGCGGAGCCGGTCTCGACGAGCTTGCCGTCGAGGATCATGAACTTGTGGTGCATCTTCTGGGTCTGGGGATACTCGCTCTCGCGGTCCGGCCCGGCCAGCAGGCGCGTTTCGATGCCTACGGCGGCAAGCCAGGCCGCGTAGGGCCCGAACGACTCGGACGCGGCTTGGTCCTCGTCGAACAGCACGCGCACGCGCAGACCGCGGGAGCGGGCTCGAGCCAGGGCCTGGACGATCTTGGTGGAGCGGACGGCGAATATGGCCGCGTCGACGGATTCCCGGGCGGCGTCGATGGCCTTGACCGCGGCGGCCTCGAAGGCGGGGCCGTCGGGCGTGAATACCATCGCGGGCAGGGTTTTTCCGTTGAATAAGACCGAGCCCAAGGCCGCGGGCGGAGGCGGGATCGTTTGGGGCCAATCGTGGGCCTCGGCCTGGGCAAAAGGAACGCTCAGGGCGCGCAGGTAATGCCAGTATCCGCTCAGCCCCGCCACGCGCGCGGGGTCCTTGGAGAAGTTGGCGTTCTCGTAATGGGAATTCTCCGCGGTGAAGGACCAGTTGTAGGAGCCGAATTCGACCAGCTCATCGTCGAATACGGCGAATTTGTTGTGGTTTATGCCGTAGCGGCCGAACCCGCGCAACACCGTGAAATCCACGCCTTTCCGTATCAGCGTCCAGATATCGGGCGAGCGCCGGGCCTGGTATTCGGCGTTTGGCTCGTTGCGCGGGAACACGTTGGAATAATCTAGGATGAGCTCGATCCTGACCCCGCGCTTGCGCGCCCGCAGCAGGGCTTGCGTGACCGCGCGCAGCTTGAACTCGTAGAGCGCGATGCGGATGGAGGCCTTGGACGCGTCGATGGCCGTGACGAGCTTTTCCTCCACCGATATGTTCGGCGCCAGGGCCACCGCCGGCAGCGTCCGGCCGTTGAAGACCACCTCGCGGCGGGAATAGTTCGCGCCGCCGCCGTCGTCCTTGGTGACGGACCGGGGCCGCTTGCGCTTGCGCTGGGCCGCCGGGTCCGGAGCCGGCTCCGGACCCGGCTCGACCGGGGCCGCAGACTCGGCGGCGACGGCCCCCAGCTTGTATTCGAAATTCCGGTCCGCGTAATCCTTTTGCCCTTGCAGGCCGGCGGCGGCGGGCGTTTCGGATCGGGGAATATCCGCCGCCAGGCGTTCGAGAACGGCGGGGCCTGGATTGTCCGCGAGCGGGGCCGCGCCGGCGGCCGGCGCGGCCGCCGGTCCGAGCCGCTCTGAAAGCGGCGGCGCGATCCGGCTCCCGAGCAGGGGGGCGGGCAAGGAAGCGGCCGTCGCCGGATTGCCGAGCCGGACCGCGAGCTGCGGGGAAACGCCGCGAGCGGGGGCGCTTCGGATGGCGGCGGCCCACGAGGTTTGCAGGAGGGCGAGAAGCAGGGCGGCGATGGGGCCTGCCATGGAGCCATAAGCATAGCATCGCCTCCGCGCGTTGGGAAGCGGGCGGAAGGCCCAGCGCGGCGAAGTTGTTCGGCCTAGGAGGAACTGGGCAATTGGGCCCAGAGCGTCATACTAAATGATAACAAAAGGCATTATTAACCAACTAATAACGCCAGCGCGGGACAAGCGGCTAAGGTTCGGGGGCGCCCAGCGGCTTGATGTCGGCCTGGCGCCGCAGTTGCGCGAGGTAGGCGGGCAGGACGCTTTTCATCTTTTCCTCTAAAAGCATGTCGCGCAGGTCTTCCTTGGCGGTCTCGAAACGGGCCGGCTGGGCGGCGCGGGTCTTGACGACTTGCAGGACATGGCGTCCCTTGGCCGAGGCCACCACGCGCAGCTCCCCGGGCTTCATCGCGAAGGCGATCGCGTCGATTTCCTCGGGCAGCATGCCCCGGGATACGAAGCCGTAATCGCCGCCGGTGAGCTTGCCCGTCGGGGCCAGCGAGCTGGTCCGGGCCAGGGCCTTGAAGTCCGCGCCGCCTTTGATCTTGGCGACGAGCGCGTCCGCCTCGGCCTCGGTCTTGACCAGGATATGGCGCAGGTGGACGGCGGGCGGGGTGGCGAGTTTTTCGCGGTTTTCCTGGAAGGCTTTCCGGAGTTCGGCGTCCGAGACCGATAGTTTTTGCGTGGCGACGATGAGTTTGCGCAGGACCAGCTGGTCCGCGATCTCGACCTTGAGCTTTTCCACGGAGCCGCCCGACTGCTTTAGCTGGCTCTCGAATATGGCGGGGTCGCTGAACTGCTCCCGGACCCGGGACAGCCGCTGCTCCACCTCGGCCGGCTCGGCCTTGATGCCCTTGGCCTGGGCCGCCTGGCGCAGGAGGATTTCGTCTACCATTTCGTCCAGCGTCGCCGGACCGTAGCGTTTCCAAAGACGGTCCACGATCTCGGCTTGGCGAATGACGGTGCCGTTGACGGAGACGACTTCGCGGTCCGGTTCGGCCCCCGCTGGTCCGGCCAGCAGAATTGCGGCGGCGCATGCCCACGCGGCGTGTTTCATCGAGCCCCCTTGCATAAAGATCCAAATGATATAATAACTTCGGCCGCGCGCAAAAGAGAAAGAGGGGAACATGCCCGAAGCTTGGAAGACCATCGTCGAGCCGTTCCGCATCAAGACCGTGGAGCCCCTGGGTTTCACCACCGAGGCGCAGCGCGAGCAGATACTGCGCGACGCCGATTACAACGTTTTCGCCATTCCCGCCGACAAGGTCTTCATCGACCTGCTGACCGACTCGGGCACCGGGGCCATGTCCGCCGAGCAGTGGGCGGCCATCATGCGCGGCGACGAGTCCTACGCCGGGGCGCGCAGCTTTTTCGTCTTCGAGAAGGCGGTGCGGGATCTGACCGGCTACCGGCACGTCCTGCCCGTGCACCAGGGCCGGGCGGCCGAACGCATCCTGATGGGGGTGACTTGCGGCCGGGGCAAGACCGTCCTGTCCAATTCGCATTTCGACACCACCCGCGCCAACGTGGAGGCCGCCGGGGCCGCCGCGCTGGATCTGCCCGTGCCCGAGGCCCTGCGCTTCGACGTGCCGGCTCCTTTCAAGGGGGATATGGACGTCCGCGCCCTGGAAGCGAAGATCGGCGAGCTCGGCGCCGCCAACATTCCGATGATCATCATGACCCTGACCAACAATTCGTTGGGGGGCCAGCCGGTCTCCATGCGCAACCTGCGCGAGGTGGCGCGCGTCGCCCGGGAGCACGGCATCCCGGTGATCCTCGACGTCGCCCGTTTCGCCGAGAACGCCTTCTTTATCAAGCTGCGCGAGCCCGGCTACGCCACGCGGCCGGTGCGCGAGATCGCGCGGGAGATATTCTCCCACGCCTCCGGCTGCATGATGAGTTCCAAGAAGGACGCCCTGGTCAACATCGGGGGATTCCTGGCCCTCAACGACGAAGAGTGGGTGGGCCGCTGCCGGGAGATGCTCATCCTGACCGAGGGTTTCCCCACCTACGGCGGCTTGGCCGGGCGGGACCTCGAGGCCCTGGCGCGGGGGCTCGAGGAGGTCCTCGACGAGAACTATCTCACCTACCGGCTGCGTTCGGTGGCTTACCTCGGCGACGGCCTGCGCCGGGCCGGCGTGCCCATCGTCGAGCCACCCGGCGGCCACGCCATTTACGTGGACGCCAAGCGCTTCCTGCCGCATATTCCCCCGGAGAAGCTGCCCGGAGTGGCGCTGGTTTGCGAGCTCTACCGGCGGGCCGGCATCCGGGCCGTGGAGATCGGCTCGCTGATGTTCGGGCGCGTCGAGGACGGGGTTTTTAAGCCCGCGTCCATGGAACTGGTGCGCCTGGCCATCCCGCGCCGGGTCTATACCCAGAGCCACATCGACTGGGTCGTCGAGGTTTTCGCCGATATCGCCAAGCGCGCCGTCTCCCTGCGCGGCATGCGCGTCGTGCAGCGTCCCCGGCGCCTGGCCCACTTCACCGCCAAGCTGGCTCCGGAGCCCTCCTGATGGCGCCCGCCCAGGGCCGGGTCCTGCTCGTAACCACCGACCGGGGCCTGGCCGAGGACGTGGCGCGCGCCGCGCAGACGCAGGGGCTGGCCCTGGCCGAGGCCGCGGGCAGCCGCGAGGCGGCGGCGGCTCTGGCGTCCGGTCCCTGCGCGGCCGTGGTCGTGGACTTCGAGACCCTGCCCCCTTTCGCGCGCGCCGAGATCCTGGCCCTGCGCGGCCCCAAC
>JAQUMZ010000211.1 GCA_028717865.1 Elusimicrobiota bacterium
TGCGCAAGATCCCGACGCCGGCGGCCCGGCGCCGCCTCGCCGAACGGCTGCCCCTGCGTCCGGCCGAGCTCCTGGCCCTCGACGAGAAGATCCGCGCCCTGGAGGATGCCATCCTGCAGGACAAGGTCAAGCTCATCGTGGCCAACCTGCGCCTGGTGGTCTCCGTGGCCAAAAAGCACCCCTGCCCCAACCTGGAGCTCTGCGACCTCATCCAGGAGGGCGCCCTGGGCCTCATGCAGGCGGCGGAGAAGTTCGACTACCGGCGCGGCTTCAAGTTCTCCACCTACGCGACGTGGTGGATACGCCAGTCCATAAACCGGGCCATCGCCGACATGGAGCGCACCGTGCGCATCCCGGTGCACATACGAGACCGGGCCGCCAAGATGCGCAAGGTCACCCGCGACTTCACCAACGAGCACGGGCATGCCCCGCACATGCGCGACTACGCGCGCCGGATGCACCTCTCCATGTCCAAGCTCAGCGAGACCCTGGAGGCCTTCAAGGAGCCCCTCTCGCTGTCGTCCCAGTACGGCGACGACGAGGAGATGACCCTCGAGCAGGCCCTGGTGGACAAGAACGAGCCGCACATGCTCGACGGCATCCATTCCATGCTGCGCGGCAAGGAAATCGAGCGCCTGCTGGCGACGCTCGACGAGCGCGAGGCCCAGATCCTGCGCCGGCGCTACGGCATCGGCGGGGGCGACGCCTGCACCCTCGACGAGTTGGGACGCGAGTACGGGGTAAGCCGCGAGCGCATCCGGCAGATCGAACTGGAGGCCCTCGACAAGCTGCGCGCTTCCCCCCGCAAGGAGGCGCTCAAGGACTACATGTAAGGGTCGCGCGGCCGCCTTGAGCGGGAATTGACCGGCTCCGGCTATCCTGAGGCCGGTGAAGGCATCGGCCTGCGTCTTGTGCGCTCTGCTGGCCCTGCCCGCCCCGGCGGGCGCGGCGCGCGTCTCCTCGGCCACGATCCCGAACCTGATATTCGAGCCGAGCTTCCCCGCGTCCAAGACCGCGCCGGCCCCGGAAAAGGCCGAAACGCGGAATCTCAAGCGCGTGCGCGCCGGAGGGTCGTTCGCGGCCGGCTCGGGCGCGGGCCTCTTCGGCTACTGCCTGGCCGCCGCGGTCACGGGGCCCGTCGGTTGGGCCGCGGCGCTGATGTTCGTGGGGGGCTTATCCTCGTATCTGGCCGACCGGCGCCTGCGCGGCCATGAGGATTTTCCCCCGCCCGCCACCCTGCCCGTCGGCATACCGGGACTGGAGCCGATAGAGCCTTCCTCGCAGCCGCTGCCGCCGCCGAAGCGGCCGGACTAGCCTTTACGGAAGGCGGTCAGATCGGAAAGCAGTATGAGACCTTCCCCCACGGAAACGCGTATGATGCCGTCCAGGGGCACCAGCCGCTTGTTTTCCCAGACCTCGATCGGGATATTCTCGTCGCTGCCCTCGTCGGAAGCGAGGACCTTGGCGTAATCGGCCTTAAAAAAGCCCGCGGGCGTCGAGATGTCGACGACCTTCTCTTCCACGACTTCGTAGCGGGTGGAGTCCGCCTCGACCGGCTGCTCGACGCCGCCGACGAGCTTTCGGATGACCTGGCCGTCCTTCTTGCGGTAAAGCCGCTCGGTCGTCTCCTCGCGGCCCGCGGCGTCGCTGACGTCCTTGGTCCAAAATCCTTCCGGAGTCTCGCCGACGACCTCCTCGCGATTCTTCGTGCATATGAAGATCAGCGCGCAATTGCTGTAGGCGGCGAAATCGCCGACCTTCCACGCCAGCCGGCCGGAACCGCGTTCCACCAGCGACGCGATCGCCATGGGCGGCAGTTGGCGCAGCCGCTGGGCCGCGCCGACCTGGGCGAAGAGCGTCGACGCGCTCCCGAGCCAAGCCGCGATCAAAAACATCCCCGCCTTTCCGATTCCTTTCATGGTCGCCTCTTTGCGCGTCAAATCCGGCTTGAGGGGTATTATATTACAGTCCTCGCGCCATATTCCGCCGTTTTTGTCCGGCTATTGCCTTGATTTTGACCCGGCAAGCGACCATCATCCGCCTAGGACAAAAGGCCCTGGAGGCGGCCCGCCGGGCGCGGCATCCTAATAGCCATGACCGTATTGCGGGCGGCGCTGTGGCTCTGCCTCTGTCCGATCCCAGGCTGGCCCGCCGCCATGGATTGGACGGCGGATCCGCTGCTCCAGGCCAGGCCCGAAACCGCCCTTGATTTAGCTTCGACGCGCGGCATAGACGTCCCGGAATCCGATATCGAGCGCATCGGCCGGCGCATCTGGCTCAACGAATGCGGCGGGACCATCGCGGGCCTGACGTCCTGGAACCAAGGCGAGGAATTCGCCTCCCTGGGCATCGGACATTTCATCTGGTATCCCGCCGGCTACGAAGGCCCCTTCCAGGAATCCTTCCCGGCCCTGCTGGCCTACCTCGCGCGCAACGGCACGGCCCTGCCCGACTGGCTTTCGGGCGACCCGGACTGCCCCTGGCCCGACCGCGCGGCTTTCCAGCGCGACATCGACTCCGCGCGCATGCGCGAGCTTCGCGACCTGCTGGCCGCGACCGTGGCCCCGCAGGCGCGCTTCATCGTCGAGCGGTTGGAGGCGGCCTTGCCCCGGATACTGGACACCTTGCCGTCCGAGCAGCGGCCGGCCGTCAGCCGGCAGTTTTACCGCGTGGCGCGGGTCCCGTTAGGCGTCTACGCGCTCGTCGACTACGTGAATTTCAAGGGCGAGGGCGTCTCCCCCACGGAGCGCTACAAGGGCCAGGGCTGGGGCCTGCTGCAGGTACTGCAAGGCATGCGCGGCGAGGGGGCCGGGCAGGCGGCGCTCGACGAGTTCGCCCTTTCCGCCGACGAGGTCCTTACCCGCCGGGTCGCCAACTCCCCCCCGGAGCGCCATGAGGAGCGCTGGCTGCCGGCCTGGCGCAAGCGCCTGCAGACCTACCGGACCGGGCCGCTCCTGCTCTAACCGGTCAAATCTTGCGCGCCAGGACGATGAGGCGCCGCGAGCTCTTGCGCCAGGGGCTGCCCGAGAAATCTCCCCAGAAACGCATAGGCTTCAAACCCGCCCGCCCGAGCATGCCGGAGAGGGTCTTCTTGTCGTAAAGGTGCATCATCGCCGAGCTCTCCGATTTCCGGCCTCCGGGCCGGATGCGTATGCGCCTCAGCACGACGCTCCGGCCCGAGCGGAGAAGATAGTTCTCGACGAGCTCGAATCCTCGCCCGAAGGGTTCCCAGGAACGCTGCGCGAAGTCCGGGGGCAAGGCTTCCCGGTTGCGGACGTCGATCAAGAACTTTCCGCCCGGCTTCAGGGCTTTGCGCGCTTGCGCGAGAACCTTGAGATTTTCGCCTTGCCGCCGGAAATATCCGAAACTGGTGAAGAGGTTCACGACCGCGTCGAACTCGCCGCGAAACGGGAGCGCCCGCATGTCGCCCCGGACGAAGCGCACCGCGGCCTTCATCCGGCGGGCCCGGGACTCGGCCTCGCGCAGATAAGGCCGGGAATAGTCCAGGCCGGTCACGCGCAAACCTTCACGCGCGAGCAGGACGGCGTGCCGGCCCGGACCGCAGCAAAGGTCCAGGACCGCGGCGCCGCACTTGAGCCCCAGCGCCCGCGCGACGAACGCGGCCTCTTTCGGCGCGCGCGCCAAGCGCTCCCGGTCGGCCGGGGTATAGAAACGCGGGTGAAAATGCGTGCGCCACCAATCTTTCGCGACGCGTGCCGTCTTCACTTCGGGCCCTTCTCCGCATGCCATGCGGAGATTATACTCCCCCTATTCTCCGCACCTATTCTCATGGACAACTCCGAGGCTCGCGAAAACTCCTTCGCTTTTTTAAGATAGGTTGAATGGCGCTCGCGGGACACCGAGCGCGTCTTGAGTTTCTTCGGGGTCATGACAGCAGCTCCTTGATCTCCCTGCCGTAAATGGTCCGCCCATCCTTGAAAATCTCCTGGATCAGCGGGAGTTTCCGGCGGTGTTTGCGCCGCAGTTCGGAAAGGGTCTGAATGTAGGGCGATAGCGGGATGCTGAAACGCTTGAACAACAAATCCCGCAGGCGTTCGACGCGCGATTCCAGGGCTTTGACGCCTGTCTTCGCGGGAAGAACGATCAGGAGGTCCAAATCGCTGCCCAGCCGCTGCGTGCCCCGCGCCATGCTGCCGAAAAGCACGATGGCCAGAATATCGGTCCTGGGAGAATCGACCAGGAATTTCTTGACCAGGGCGGCGACCTTCTTGGGCATGGCCGCCTCGGCTTCGAATTGATGCGCGAAGACGTTGCGGACCAGATAGTTCTCGGGGTTGATCCGGTAAAGGTGCACGTTCGAGACGCGCCTGAAAAAGACGAGTCCGCGGGCGTCAAGCTTCTTGAGGGTCTCGTGGCAGGCGGGAGCGCTCAAGCCCGTCTTGCGCGCGATCTCGCGTCCGCTCCATTCGGCCCGGCTGCGCCAAAGGAACCTCAAGACGCGCGTTTGAGCCTCCTCATGAAGAACCGCCAAGGGCCCGGCACCCCGATTGTTATCCATACTTAACAGTTGTTAGATATACCTAACAAGTATAACAGCAAGCCCGGTCCCCGTCAAGCCAGTCTCGGGCCCTTAGATGCGGCGCGCCTTTTTCGCTCCGCCGCGAGATATCATGCCTCGTCGGCCACGGTGTTGCTCAGGACGCCGAGGCCCTCGATCTCGACTTCGCAGACATCCCCCGCCTTCATATAAAGCGGAGGCTTGCGGGCCATGCCCACGCCCGGCGGCGTGCCCATGACCAGCAGATCGCCGGGGTCGAGCGTCATGGCCTGGCTGAGAAACGCGATTGTGTTGGCCACGCCATAGGTCATTTCGCTGGTCCGCCCGGTCTGGACCACTTGGCCGTTAAGGCGCGTTTCCAAACGCAGCCCCGACCCGCCGGGAGGGACTTCATCGGCAGTGACAAAGCACGGCCCCAGGGCGCCGGTCCCGTCGAAATTCTTGCCGACCGTCCATTGGGGAGTTTCAAGCTGATAGTCGCGCACCGATGCGTCGTTGAAAATGGAGTATCCCGCGACATATTCCAGCGCCTTTCCCTCGGGGATGTGACGGCCTCGTTTCCCTATGACGGCGACGAGTTCCCCCTCGTAGTCGAACCGGGTCGACACCCGCGGCCGGATCAGCTTGGCGCGGTGGCCCACGAGGCTCGATGGGAAGCGCGCGAAGATCGTGGGGTGCGACGGAGCCTTGAGGCCCGCTTCCTTAGCATGAGCGGGGTAATTGCCGCCCAAACAAATGATTTTACCGTTCTGCCCCAAAGGCGGGAGGAATTCGATCGCGTCGAGGTCCACGACGCCGCCCCGACGCAGAATGCCG
>JAQUMZ010000212.1 GCA_028717865.1 Elusimicrobiota bacterium
AAGAAAATCCTGCGCTTCGAGACCCGCCATCGCGCCAGCGACGGCAGGATTTTCCCCGTCCAGATCACCGCCAATTACCTGGAGTTCGACGGCAAGGAGTACAACTTCGCCTTCATCCAGGACATCAGCGAGCGGCGGCAGTGGATCGAGCGCATCGAGCAGTCCCAGGAGATGTTCCGCCTGGTGCTCGACAATATTCCGCAGCGGGTCTTCTGGAAGGACCGGGAATTCCGTTATCGGGGCTGCAACCGGCCCTTCCTCTGCGACGCCGGGCTCAAGGAGTTCAAGGAAATCCTCGGGACGGAGGACTTCGACCTATCCTGGAAGGAGAGCGCCCGGGCCTACCGCGAGGACGACCGCTCGGTCATGGAGAACGACCGGCCGAAGCTCGGCTTCGAGGAGCCCCAGGAACTGCCCGACGGACGGGTGCGCTGGCTGAGGACCAACAAGCTGCCCTTGCACGACAAGGGCGGCGGGGTCATCGCGGTCTTGGGCACCTACGAGGAGATCACGGAAGTCAAGCGGGCGGAACGGGCCTTGCGCTTCATGCAATTCGCCGTGGACAACTGTTCTTTGCCGGTGCTCTGGATCAGTTCCCAAGGGCGCATCCTTTACGGCAACCAGGCCGCCTGCCGGCGCCTGGCCTGCCCGGCCGAACGGCTGCCGGCCCTGGGCGTCCAGGACTTCGACCGGGCCTTGGCCCCGGACCGGTGGGGGGAATTCTGGCGCGAGCTCAAGGCCAAGGGCAACGCGGCGTTCCGGCGCGAGCTGCGCGCCCAGGACGGGCGGAACTTCACGGCGAGGCTCTCCTGCAGCCATCTGGCGCACGACGGGGAGGAGCTCTGCTTCGCTTTCCTGCAGGAAGCGCGGTCCTAGTCCGAGCGGCTATGGGACTGCTCGACGAGGTGCGCGAGTTCCTGGCGGGCCTGCGCCGGGAGCTGCCCGAGCTGGCCGAAGCCCCGGCCCGGCCGCGCCGGAGCGACCGCCTCCGGGAGCTGTTCGAGGCCCGGGTCCGGCACTGGAGCGGCGCGATGGGGGTCAGCCCCCGGCGCGTCTGCCTCAAGAGCCAGCGCACGTTGTGGGGCAGCTGTTCGGAGCGCGGCAACGTGAATTTCAACCGCGCCTTGGCCGGCGCCCCGGCCGAGGTGCTGGATTACGTCGTGATCCACGAGCTGGCCCACCTGAGGGAGATGAACCATTCCCACCGCTTCTGGGCCGTGGTGGAGGCCTGGTGCCCCGACCAGAAGCGGCATCGCCGCTGGCTGAGGGAGAATTCGGAGCTGCTGCGCTGCCCTTAGGAAACCTTGACCGCCAGGTAATCGTAAAGCGTCCGATCCTGGTCGTAGGCGGTCGCCGATCTCAAGACCAGGCGATAGCCTTCGCGGTCGAATTGCCCCTGGGATTTCAGCCGGGCGCCCAATTCCTCGTCCCGCTCCAGGCTGGCGGCCAGTTCCCGATATTGGCAGAGCACGACCGGCCGGCCCGTCCCACAGGCCAGGATGAGCACGGGCACGATGCGCAACGTCCCCGGCGCCAGGGGCTTGGCCTCGGCGGCCGCCTGCCGGGCCTCCAGGCGGATCATGCGGGCCCTGGCCTCGGGCAGGGCCGCGTCGATGGCGGAGGAGACCCAGTCCAGCAGCCTTTCTCGGACCGTGGCGAGGTCCTGGGCCTGGGCGATGGGCTGGATGCCGCCCTGCTTGGTGATCGCCCCGGCGAGGGCGGAAACTTCCTTTAGGTATACGTTCTTCTGGGTGTCCGGGATGTAGTACATGGCGACCAGATGCACCTTCTTGCCGTCGGAGGCGCCGTAGTCGATCCCGGCCGGGCTCCAGCCCACGGCGCAAAGCATCTCGCCGGCGCCCGCGGCCCGGACGTGCGGGCAGGCCACGCCCAGTCCCAGTCCCGTGTTCTGCCTGCGCTCGCGCGCGAGCATGGCCTCGGTAAGCTCCGCGCTTTCCGCGGGGGCCAGGTCGGGAACGGCCTCGATGAGGTGGGCCAGATAGCGCAGGGAGCGCTCCTTGTCCGTGTCCGGGAGCTCGATCAGGCGGCCGTCTTGCAGGGCGTTGAGCAGGCTTCTCATGGTCAATCCGCTCCGTAGCGCTTGATGAAGCAGGTCTTCATCGCGTGGGTCAGAACAGAATAAGCCAGCAGCATGGCCAATAGCCACAGCCAATACGAGCCGGGCAGGGGCACCAGGCCCAGGTACGGGGCGAGCGCGGAATAGGGCAGGCAGACGGCCGCCGCCATTACGGCCAGCGTGGTCAGGGCCAGGCCCGGGCTCGGCCGGCTTTGGAGGAAGGGTATGCGGTTGGTGCGTATGATATGCACGATCATGGTCTGGGTCAGCAGGGATTCGACGAACCAGCCGGTGTGGAAGAGCTGCTCGTAGCCGGCCTTGACCCCGGGCGCCAGGCCGGCGCGCGTGAATTCCACGCAGCGGTAGCCGTAAAGCATCAGGAAGAAGGTCGCGTAATCGAAGATCGAGCTCATGGGCCCGATCCAGAGCATGAATTTCTTGATGCGGCCGATATCCCAGCGCTGGGGCTTCTCGAGGTACTCCTCGTCGACCTGGTCGGTGGGGATGCCGACCTGAGAGAAATCGTAGAGGAGGTTGTTGACCAGGATCTGGATGGGCGCCATGGGCAGGAAAGGCAGCAGCCAGCTGCCTCCCACCACGCTGAACATGTTGCCGAAGTTGGAGCTGGCGCCCATCTTGACGTACTTGATGATGTTGCCGAAGACGCGGCGGCCCTCGAGTATGCCGTCCTCGAGCACCAGCAGGCTCTTCTGCAGCAGCACGATGTCGGCGGACTCCTTGGCCACGTCCGCGGCGCTGTCGACTGATATGCCCACGTCCGCGGTCTTCATGGCGGGGGCGTCGTTGATGCCGTCGCCCAGGAAGCCCACGACGTGGCCTTGGCTTTGCAGGGCGCGGATGATCCGGTCCTTCTGGGACGGGGAGAGTTTGGCGAAGACGGTCGTCTCGGCGGCGAGCTCGGCCAGCCCGGCATCGGAGAGCCCTTCCAGCCGGTCTCCGGATACGATGCCCTCGATCGGCAGACCCACGTCCCGGCAGACCTTGCCCGTGACCAGGGCATTGTCGCCGGTCAGGATCTTGACCGAGACCCCGGTCCGGCGCAGCGCTTCCAAGGCGCCGGCCGCCGAGTCCTTGGGCGGATCGTAGAACGCGACGTAGCCGAGCAGGATCAGCTCCGCCTCGTCGGCCGCCGAGAAGACCTCTTGCGCGCGGGGAAAGCCCCGGTAGGCTACGGCCAGCACCCGGTAACCGTCGGCGCTAAGGGCCTCGTACTCCTCCAGCAGGTCGCGCTTGAGCAGGTCGATGAGCGGGTGGACCTCGTCGTCCACTTGATAACGGCTGCAGGCGGCGAAGACCTCCTCGACGGCGCCCTTGCAGATCAGGACGTGCTCGTCCTCGTAGTCTATGACCACCGACATGCGGCGGCGCGTGAAATCGAAGGGGATCTCGTCGACCTTGCGGCAGCTGCGCTCGACGTCGAGGGCGCCGTGGGCGAGGATGGCGCGGTCCAGCAGGTTGCGCAGCCCGGTCTGGTAGTAGCTGTTCATGTAGGCGTAGCGCAGGACGTCATCCGAGGGGCGGTTGGTGACGTCGACGTGGCGCTCCAGGACGATGCGGTCCTGGGTCAGGGTTCCGGTCTTGTCGGTGCAGAGCACGTCCATGGCCCCGAAATTCTGGATGGAGTTGAGGCGCTTGACCACGACCTTCTTGCGCGACATGGCCAAGGCGCCCTTGGAGAGGTTCACGGTCACGATCATGGGCAGCATCTCCGGGGTCAGGCCGACCGCGACCGACAGGCCGAAGAGCAGGGCCTGCGCCCAACTCCCCTTGGTCAGGCCCACGAGCAGGAAGACCACCGCGACCATGACGGCCATGAAGCGGATCATCAGCCAGGTGAAGTCCCGCAGGCCGTGGTCGAAGCTGGTGGGCGCGCGCCGGCCGGCGAGCGTCTGGGAAATGGCTCCGAAGAACGTTCGGCTTCCCGTGGCCGCCACGACTCCGCGGGCGGTGCCGCTGAGCACGTTGGAGCCTTGGAAGACCGCGTTGGGCAGGTCCAGGGCGCTCGGCCCGGCGGCGCAGGGGGCGGAATTCTTCTCGACGGGCAGGGACTCGCCGGTCAGGGCCGCCTGGCTCACGTAGAAGTCCTTGGCGGCCGTCAGGCGCAGATCGGCGGGCACGATGTCGCCCGCGGCCAGGACGACGATGTCCCCGGGCACCAGGTCGCGCAGGGGGATTTCCTCCTCCCGGCCCGAGCGCAGCACCGTGCAGGCGGCCTTGATCAGGGACAGGAGCTTCTCCACGGCGCGGTTGGAGCGCGCCTCCTGGACGTAGCCCATGGCCACGCTCAGCACGATCATGGCGCCGACCACGGCCGCGGCGCGCGCGTCGCCCAGCAGCCCAGAGACGGTCGCGATGACCAGGAGCTGGATCACGAGCGGATTCTTGGCGCGCGCCCAGATTTCGCCCAGTGGCCCCGCCCTTTGCGCGCGGGCGGCCTCGTTGGGCCCGTAGCGCTGCCGGCGCTCCTCGACTTGATCGGGGTCCAGCCCTTTTTCGGAGGCGCCCAGGCGCGCGAGCGCCGTCGGGGCGGGCAAGACGGCCAGGCTCAGGACTTCGCCGCCCCCCTGGTTCAGCATGGTTCGCTTCGCAATGCGCCCGGGACGAGGGACGGCTTTCCGCCGCGCGCGGCCAGGCGCGAAAGCCAAAAAGCCCCGGCCAAGGTCACCCCCAAGCCGGCCAACTGCGCGCCGCCGATGCGCTCGCGGCCCAGGCCGCAGGAGAAGAGCATGGTCAGCGCGGGATAGGACAGCAGGAAGGCGGTGGCCTTGGCCAGGTCCATGCGCAGGATCGCCCCGTACCAGAAGAGCAGCGCCAGCGCGTTCATGAACACCCCTTGCGTGGCCAGCAGGCACAGGGCGTCCGTAGACCAGCTCCAGCGCCCGCCGTGGAGCAGGGCCCAGGCCGAGATCGGCGTCAGCAGGAGGAAGCCGAACAAGTTGCGCGTCCCGGAGACGAGCGCGGGATCGACGTCGCGGGGCAGCCGCTTGGCCAGCACGTGGGAGACCTGGTACATCCAGGGGGTCAGCAGGATCATGAGGTCGCCCTTCCAGCGCAGGGAGCCCAGATCATGAGCCATGATCAGGCCCGTGCCCGCTATGACCAGGAGGCTGGCCGCCAGTTGCCCCCGCCCGATGCGCTCGCGCAGCAGGACCGCGGAAAGCGCGGCCGAGTAGAGTATCTCCACCTGGGCCATGACCGCGGCGTTGGCCGGGGTGGTGTAGCGCAGGGCTTGGAG
>JAQUMZ010000213.1 GCA_028717865.1 Elusimicrobiota bacterium
GGGTGCGAACCTCGAGAACGGCTTTGACCACAGGCCGTAAACTGAGCGCGGCGCGCGCCGTCCAGCGCCGCGCAACCGCCGCCCCCATACGAGGGGGGCGGCGGTTCCGTTAGGGGTGGAGAGTATAGCCCGGCTGCGATCTCGAACAACGGAACGGCGCCGCCCGGAGTGGCGGTGCCGGGGTTCGCACCCTCCCTCCGGTCGGGCGCGAACCTTGCGAATGGCTTTGACCGATTGGCAGCCGCCCGAAACCGCACGTGCGGGATATATCCTTGCTTATTGCACGACTTCATCCTCGTATTGAAAAGAGCCGGCATGGCGACTCGAGGACAAAAAAACTGTTTCAGAACATGCGCTTATTTTAGTTTGCCTCCAGCGCTGGCGGTAAAATCGCAAAAGAGCATATTGCGTAATAATTTTTATCTTGCGAGGTCGCCATCGGGTCTTATTGGGGGAGACAGCCTGGATATCGCGCGCGACGCTACTTAAAGGCGATTCGGAGTGGCTATCTTAGACTGCTTGGGCAAGCTCTAGCTTAGAAGCGGCCGTAGGCTTCCAGGACGTATTTGCGGGCCTTGGCCTTGGCGGGGTTGGAGGCGTAGCCGGCGGTGAACCACGCGCCGGTCAAGGACACGCCGAAGCGGTCCTGGACGTTGTAGCGCAGGCGCAGGTCCCATTCCGAGCCCAGCGTGCGCGAGCCGCCGTGCACCCGGTCGGCCTGGAAGAGGTAGTAATCGGCGTCGAGGACCACGTCCTTGTAGGCGGGCGGCGTGAACCCCGCTCCCACCACTATGATGCCCGAGGCGCCTTGGGCGAGGCCGTTGGCGCTGGTGGAGGAGTAATTGCCGCCGTAGGCGTCATAGACCGTGGCGCCGAAGAACTCGCCGAAGCCGGAGCGCTCCAGGCCGTTGAAGCGATGGCCGCGGGAAGGGAAGAACGCCTCGTCCGTGGTCGGGGTGGAGGAATCGTCTCCGCTGCCGCGGGCCAGCGACATCCGGGCGATGCCCTCTCCGAGCCTGGGCAGGCGCTGCTTCCACTTGGCCCGGGCCACCTCGGCGTTTCCGTTATAGGTGATATGATTCGGGGCGGGGACGGTCCCGGTGGGCGTGGCCGCGCCCTTTTGCAGGGCGGCCTCGCCGTCGAAAACCACGGGGCCGTAGTTGAGCGTGTAGCGGATGCTGGAAAAGCTGCGCAGGGCCTTGGAGACCCGGCAGCCCAAGGCCGGGTCCATCCCGGAGAAGGAGCAGCCGAAGGCCTGCTGTTCGCCGCGATCGCGCTCGAAGAGCTGGTTGAGCTGCCAGACGCCCTCGCTGGGGAGGTTCAGGGTCGCCCCGAACAGGGTCAGCGAGCTGTCCCCCCCCTGCTGGACGTTGCGGTCCGCGAAAACGAAGCCCTCGAGCTTCATGCTCCACCAGGGCAGCTCCCCCCCCACCGTGATGCCGTTGAGGCCGGCTCCGTCGTCGTCGAGCAGCAGGCCGGAGCCCAGGCGGTAGTTCTGCCGCCCGAAAGTGGTGTCGATGGCATGGCCCATGAAGCGGTAGACCCGCAGGTAGGCGTTCTCTATGAAGGGCGTGAAATTCGCCGAGGGGTAGTTGTCGGCGGCGCGCCGGAACGGCTCCGTGCGCAGGGTGTTGCTAGAGCCGGATAGGCCCAGGGCGTGGAGCGTGACGCCCACGTCCATGGTGGTTTCCTCGAGACCCCGGGTTTCCAGGGCTATCTTGCGCACGGCCACGCCCAGGCGGGCGTCGTTGGATATGAAGGCGTGGTTGTTCTGGAAGGCCTTGTCGGAGTTGAGGTCGAGGTTCTCGTACGAAACGGCGCGCATCTTGTAGGAGGCGGTGACGTCGAGGTTCGCGGCGCGGGCGGGGGCGGCGGCCAGAAGGAGCGCGAAAGCGGCGCCGATTCGCCCGTTCATGCGGGGATAATCCTATCAAAATCGCCGGAAGATAGGAACAGGAAAGTCCCCCGGGAAACGAAAACCCCCGCGGCGCGAGCGCCGCGGGGGTTTTGTTGACTTGGTTCGTTAGAACTTGATCGCCAAGTCCAAGGCTGCCATGAGGGCCGGGCTGTCCGGATAGTTGCCGGCCTTCTGCTTTTCCTTGATGAATCCGCCGGGTTGGAACGTGCCCAGGGTGCCCTTGAAGCTGACGTTCTCGGAGTGCTTCCACTCGGCATCCACATCGATTTCCGAGCCGATGTGCTTGTTGCCGGCGTTCTCCTTGACGCCAGGGGCGGCGTAGTTCTGGACCAGCCGGTGGAACCGGAAGTCCCAGTAGGACACGCCCGCGGTGAGCTTGTTGAGCATGGCCGGGGTGGCCTTGGCGCCCACGCCGTAGATGACGCGGTTGGCCAAGCCGTTGCCGGCCGGGTTGTTCGTGTAAGCCGCCGCGCCAGCCACGTTCTGTCCGAGGGTGTTGTTCGCGCCCTGGGAGAAGCGGCCGTATATGGCTCCGGGCCGATAGTCCGTGGCGATGGCCGTGAACTGCTCGTTCTGGCCCACGCTCTGGTTGATGCGGCCGGTGCCCAGGCCGAACTGCGCCCAGGGGTTGAGCATTCCGACCTGCTCGAGGTCGGCCTTGAAGCCGGCGTCGACCAGGAACGCGAAGCCCGAGTACGAGCCGCCCACGTCCGTGCCCAGGGTCTTGGCGCGGTAGGTGCCGAAGTTCTTGGCGAACTCGGCCGAGCCGTAGAGGCCGCCCAGCTTGCCCTTGACCTTGAGGCCGGCGACGTAGAGGTTGTCGTTCTTGGTGGCTTCATCGCCCAGTCCGGTTCCGCCCACGGTGCTGTCGGCGCGGTGCGTGGCGAGGTTGTACAGGTAAACCTTGCCGTCCGCGTTCTCTATGCCCTTGCTGCCCACGACGAGACCGCGGATGTCCTGGTCGTTGACGCCAGCTACGCCCAGAGCGGCGGCGTTGCCGTCGGCCTTGCCCGCGAGGGCGGTGACGTAGGCCTTCTCACCCATCCAGTCGAAGCGGGCCGCGTCGAGCGCGGTCACGGCCATGCCGTAGAGGTTGTGCTTCGGGCCGAAGTAGATGACCAGGTCGCCCTCTTCGCCGAAGAACTGGCGGCCGAAGGTCGTGTCCACGTAGTTGAAGACCTTGTCGATCTTGACGTAGCCTTCGTCGATGAACACGTTGTTGGCGAGGCCGGTGTTGGCAGCGCCGTCAACGGCCCTCTCGGAGGCGTTGCCCCAGACGCGGTTGTTCTTGCGCAGGGTCACGCGCGAGTGGACATCGTCGAGCAGGTCCCAGTCCATGTTGAGCATGATCCGGGTCTGCATGTCGCCGATGCGGTCGATGCCGTTGTCGGCGGCTACGGCGCCGGTGTCCTTTTTCCGGGTCTGGAAGTCCAGGACGTTGCGGGCCGAGGTGGCCTGCATCTCCACGGATCCGCCGAACTTCAGGTTTTTAAGCAATTCGGCCGCGTTCACCTGGCTGAAAGAAAGAACAAGAGCCAGGGAAGCAACCGATCCCAGGAGCTTCTTCATTTGCACTATTACCTCCTTACTTTCGTAAGCCCCGCGCAAGGCGGGATTTTTCCATCTTCACCCCGCATTTCGCGGGGCCTACGTTTTCGTCTTCAGGAGCGTGCCGTCAGCTTCTGGCCGCGGCCTCCCTGATTCACGAGCGGGTTGATTCTACCAAAGGCGATTTTTTCATGTCAATACATAAATGTGTCACCTAGTGCCATATTTTACAGGGTCCTTACCGGCATCACCTGGGCGGATTGGCCGCCGCCGGTTCCGGATTCCTTCGACGAGAGCTCGTCGGAGAAACTACTTGCCGGGTTCGGAAAGGCTCTTGAGGCGCGCCTGGGCCCAGGCGGCCCAAGAGGTGTCGGGGTACTGGAGCGCTATTTTCTGCAATGCCGCTTTGGCCGCGTCGAGCTGTCCGAGCGCGAGCTGGCAGCGCGCCAGGGCGGCGTGCGTTTGCGGCGCGAGGAAATTGTCCGGGTAGGCGGCCAGGAAGCGCTCCGCGGTCTGCGTCGCCTCGGGGCATTTGTTGTCGGCTTCGAGGGCCTCGGCCAGGTCGGTGAGGGCGAAGGGCATGAGCACCTTGGGCTGGTCCTTGTCCAGGAGCCTTTGGTAGTACTTGACGCTTTCGGCGAAGCGCTCGCGGCTGTAGAGGATGTCGCCCGCGAGCAGCAGGCCGTAGCCGGAGGCGTCGGAGGAAGGATACTTGGCGTCCAGCTCGTCCGCCGTCTTGATCGCGGCGTCGATCTGGCCGCTGTAGGCCAGACCGTTGGCCAGGGAGAGCTGGTTCCAGGCGTCGTTGCGCCGGGCGCGGTAGCTATATAGGAGAAGCAAGCCCAGCAAAACGGCCGCCGCGGCGCAGCCGCCCGCGATGCCGGCGGTGCGCCGGTTGGCGGCCACCCAGCTTATCGCCCCGTCCACCGCGTTTTGGACCTCGTTGCGCTTGATCTGCGCCCGCACCCATTGCTTTCCCATTTTATGTTTCCTTTTGCAAAGTCTGCCCCGAGAGGGAATCGAACCCCCATCCTCTCCTTAGGACGGAGTAGCTCTATCCATTGAGCTATCGGGGCTGCGTGAGCCGGCCGTACCGGCTCGCGTAGCCCCCGTAGCGTTCGACAACTAGCTATCGGGGCTGGCGGGGATTGTAAGAAATATGCGGGAGGTCTCTCAATATCCATTTGCGTAGCGTTGCCGTAAGCATGCCGCCGCTCTCCCTGTCCGCCGCCAGCGGCGATATCGTAAAATGGCGTATGGCCTGCGACCTCGTCATCGCCGCCTTGATCGCGTTCTTCGCCATCGCCGGCTACCGTTCCGGAGCCGTGCGGCAACTCGCCCATATAATCGGACTGGCCGTGGCGCTCCTGGGCACCAAGCCGGCGGCGACGGCCGTGGGACCAGCGCTGGCCTTGCGCATGGGCTGGGACCCGGCTCGCGCCGAAAACGGCCTTTGTTTCGTCTTGTTCCCGTTGATCTTGTTCGCGGCCGGGGTCGCGGCGCGGGTCATTTTGAATCTCCTCGAGCCCGGCGACGAAAGGGGGCCTCTGGACCAGGGACTGGGCTTTCTCGTGGGAGGCGCCAAGGGCGGGGCGCTGCTCTTTGTCGTCCTTGGCTCGGCCTTCTCGTTCGAGAAACCGCTCGCCCAGATGCAACTCGACCTGGACGCAAGAACGCGCGGGTCCTGCGCCGCGGCGTTCATCCGCAGGCACAACCTCTTCGCCGACACCAAGCGGCCCCCGACCGACGCGCTCAATAAGCTCTTGGACGGCCAGGCCAAGCCGAAGGCGCGTCCCCGGTAAGCCTGCGTCTCTCCCGGCCCAAGTCCCCCTCTTCATGTCCGGCGATGCCAG
>JAQUMZ010000214.1 GCA_028717865.1 Elusimicrobiota bacterium
GGGGGGCCGCGATAAGAGGCTTTGCTGCGGCCTCAGCCGTCAACCCCATCGCGATCCGCCAGGATCGCGAGGCCGGGTTGGCTCAAAGCTCCTTGTTCGGGTCCGGGGCGGCGCCTTTCCGGATCAGGAAATAATCGTTGTCCTGGGTCGGGCGCAGCTTGTCCTTGTGGGCGGGGCCGTCGAAGTATTCCCCGGTCTTGTCCGTTTTGACGGCCCGATTGATTTCCTGGGAGACGGTGTTGATGTAGGCGGGATCGCGCAGCGGCTTGAAGTTGACCGAGGAGGGCGCCTGAACCTTGGCGAGCAGGGTTTGGTCGATGGCGTAGTGCGTTATTTCATCGAGAGTCGTCCGGGGCACGGCTTCCTCGAATTTGGCGGGGGCGCCCACTATCCCCGTGCCCGGGTCGGCGATCTTTCCCTCCGGGGCGCCGGTGCCGGAAGGGCCGGAGGCCGTCGTCCCGCCCGCGTCGGGGCGGCCGGGTTTTTTCCCGGCGCCGGCCTCCGGCTTGGGACCGAAGCCTAGCGGGCTGAAGGCCTTGCCGCCGGCGGGATCGGGAGATTTTCCGGATGGCTCGCCGTACTTGGCCAGGAATTCCGCGCACTTCATCGCGTCGCCGGTCTTGGGGTCCCGGCAAGTATCCCAGCCCTGCTCGGCCGCGGTCATGCTTTCCAGGAAGCGTCTGGCCTGATCGTCGGCTCCCTTCTGCGCGTCGGCCTGCTTGTCCTCGGCGCTCTTGGCCTTTTCTTTTTCCGCGGCCTTCTGGAAATCCTGCAGTTTAGCCAGGCAGTCCGGGAGCTTGTAGCACGTGTCTATATCCCAGCCCTCCGCGATGACGTCTCCGCAGTCGTAGAGGCAGTCCAGCCAGCGCTGGCCGCCTTCTTTTACGGTATAAAGAAAATTCGGGGGCAGATGGCAGTCCATGGTGATGGTCTTGCCCCCGGCGTCCTTGATCGTGATGGTCTGGGTTTTTCCCTTGGCGTCGGGATCGGCCTTGCGCTCCGCGACGGGCTTGCCGTCGAGCGTCGTCGCCTGGGGGGCGCAAAAGGCCGGGCGGGCCAGGCCCCAGGGCAGCGCGGCCGCGATGGCGACGGCGAAGGGCCATAGGGACATGGGGTGGTGTCCTCTGAGCCGACGGAGGATGCCAAAAGTATAACGCGCCGCCTTGGATTGTCAAGGGCCTGGCCTGGATTTTACCCGGTTTTTACCGGACAAAATCGCAAGGCGCGGTCAGACCCCGGGACTCTAGAAAATCGTTGCGCCGGATTCCGCCATTTGCTACCATCACGGCCCGATGATCAGGTTCGGGACGGGCGGCTGGAGGGGGCAGCTCTGCGACGAGGTCACTTTCCCCAATATCCGCAAGGTCGCCCACACCATCTCCGCGACGATCAAGGAGAACCCGGACTACGGCGTAAAATCCCCGGATTACCAAGCCTGGCTGGGCAGCGGCAAGCGCAGCCCCGTGCCGGTGGTCGTGGTGGGCTACGACACGAGGTTCCTGTCGGAGGACTTCGCCCACGAGGTGGCGGCGGTCTTCGCTTCCGACGGCGTCAAGACCCTGCTGGCCAGCTCCGACATCCCGACGCCCGCGGTCGGCGCCGTGGTGACGGCGCGCAAGGCCGCGGCCGGCATCATGATCACCGCCTCCCAGAGCCCGGCCGCTTATAGCGGCGTCAAATTGATGCCCTTCTGGGGCGGCGCGGCCACGCCCGCCGTGACCGAGGACATAGAGCGCCGCATCGAGCTCCTGGGCTCCCATGTCATCAAGACCATGCCGCTGGACCGCTCCCTGCGCGAGTCCTGGATCGAGACCTCCGATTTCCGCGTCCCGTATTTCAAGCAGTTGTCGTCCTTGCTCGACCTGCCCGCCATCAAGAAGGCCCGGCTGCGCGTGGCCGTGGACGCCATGTTCGGCTCGGCTCGCAATTTCTTGCGCCCCTTCCTCGAGAGCCTGGGCGTGGAGGTCGTCGGCCTGCATGAGCGCCGCGACGTGCTCTTCGGCGGGCGCGCCCCGGAGCCGGGGCCCGAGGCCTTGAGCGAGCTGATCCGCGTCGTCGGCGCCAAGAAGCTTCATCTGGGCCTGGCCGTGGACGGGGACGGCGACCGCTTCGGCATCGTGGACGCGGGAGGGGAGTATATCCCGGCCAACGAGGTTTTGGCCCTGGCCTTGGAGCATCTGGTGGCCAATCGGGGCATGCGGGGCAAGGTGGCCCGCAGCGTCATGACCTCCCATTTCGTCGACGCCGTGGCCAAGTCCCACGGCCTCGACGCCCGGGAGACCCCGGTCGGCTTCAAGTTCATCGGCGATCTCCTGCGCACCGGCGCTTACGTCCTGGGCGGCGAGGAGTCGGCGGGGCTATCCATCCGCGGCCACGTTCCGGACAAGGACGGCCTGCTCGCCTGCCTGCTGATGCTGGAGCTCGTCGCCTGCGAGCGGCGGCCCCTGGCGGCCGTGCGCGAGCGGCTGTTCAAGCGCGTGGGGACTTTTTGCGACGCGCGGCGGGACTTCCCGGTCTCCCGTCCGCGCGAGATGCAGGAGTTGGAGGAGCGCCTGCGCCTGCGGCCGCCGCTGGACCTGGCCGGCAGTTCCGTCTGGCGCATCGACCAGTCGGACGGATTCAAGTTCATACTACGCGACGGCAGCTGGCTCGGGCTGCGCTCCTCGGGCTCCGACCAGGTTTTTCGTATGTACGCCGAGGCGCACGACGCCAAGAGGCTGGCCGCGCTCGTCGCCGCCGGCAAGAACATGCTGCAAGGGAGATTCTGATGGCCAAGATCGAGTCCGTGCGCGCTTTGGAGATTCTGGATTCCCGTGGTTTCCCGACGCTCGAGGCCGAGGTGCGGCTCGACGACGGCTCCGTGGGCCGCGCCGCCGTGCCCAGCGGCGCTTCGACCGGGGAGCACGAGGCCGTGGAACTGCGCGACGGGGATAAGAACCGGTTCGGGGGCAAGGGCGTGCTCAAGGCCGTCGCGCACGTGGACGGCCCGCTGCAAGGCCTGCTCAAGGGCAAGGATCCCCGCGACCAATCCGGCATCGACCAAGCTATGATCGCTGTCGACGGCACGCCGAACAAGGGCAAGCTGGGCGCCAACGCGCTGCTCGGCGCCTCGATGGCGGTCTGCCGGGCGGCGGCCGTCTCGGCCAAGCTGCCTCTTTACGTCTATCTGCGCAAGGCCTACGGCCTGCCGGAGTCCGAATGGCTCATCCCCACGCCGATGCTCAACGTGATCAACGGCGGCAAGCACGCCGACAGCGGCCTGGATGTCCAGGAGTTTATGCTGGTGCCGGTCGGGACCGGGAGTTTGCGCGAGGGCCTGCGCGCCGGGGCGGAGATTTACCAGACGCTAAAAAAGAGCCTGGCCGCCATGAAAATGACCGTGGCGGTGGGCGACGAGGGGGGATTCGCGCCCCAGTTGAAGGACCACGCCGCGGCTCTCGACGTCCTGACCGAGGCCATAGCCAAGGCGGGCTACGCGGGACGCGTGCGTCTCGCCCTGGACTCGGCCGCCAGCGAGTTCTATAAGGACAACGCCTACCGGTTCGAGGGGAAACCGCGCTCGGCCGCCGACATGATCGGCGTATACGACGGCTGGCGCAAGAAGTACGGGATCGTCTCCTACGAGGACCCCCTGGCCGAGGACGACTGGGCGGGCTGGAAGGCGATGACCGACGTCATGGGCGGCTCCGTCCGGCTTATCGGCGACGACCTTTTCGTCACCAATCCGCAGCGGCTGAGCCGCGGCATCCGCGAGAAGACCGCCAACGCCGTGCTCATCAAGCTCAACCAGATCGGCACGGTCAGCGAGACCGTGGAGACCATCACGACCGCGCAGAAGGCCGGCTACGCCTGCGTCATCTCGCACCGCTCCGGAGAGACCGAGGACGCCTTCATCGCCGACTTCGCGGTGGCCACCAACGCGGGGGCGATCAAGACTGGCGCGCCGTGCCGCTCGGAGCGGCTCTGCAAGTACAACCAACTGCTGCGCATCGAGCGCGAACTCGGGGCGCGGGCGCGCTACGCCGGCGCGGCCTGCTTTAAGACCGAGGCCCAAGCCGCGCGCTGAAGAGGGACGCTTGCGGACGGAGCGTTTGCGGGTCTTTTTGCGGGCTCATTGGCCGCGACTGGTCCTGGCGCTGGCGCTGCTCGCGGTCTTCTTCGGCAACCAAGGCTTCCGCAGCCTGATCTCGAACTGGCTAGAACTGCGCGGCCTTTCCCGCGAGATCGCGACCCTGGAGGCCGACAACGCCCGCGCCGCCGCGCGCCTCAAGGAACTGCGCGTGAGCGACGCCGCGCTGGAGCGCGAGGTCCGCAAGGTCGGCTTCGTCAAGTCCGGCGAGCTCGAGTATAGGTTCGAGCCGCCCAAGCCGTCAAAGAGATAGTTTCTCTGATCTGGTAGGCTTGGGGGTGCCAGGCTTCATCACGCATCCCTAGTGCTGCTTAGGGAAGCCTGGCACCCGAACCTAGAAAAGGCTCGGCGACTATCCGGTTACAGCAACTTGGGAAGGCCTGACACCCGAATGCAAGAATGCAATGCCAGGCACCGTTATGCACAATTACGGCGCCGGGGTGGAGATGATTCTTCCCGGCGTTCCGACTTTCACTAGGCGGAACAGCGCCTCGGCGTCGGGGATCAACATGCGCACGCAGCCGTGCGAATCCGACTGCCCGGGCAGCACCCCACCGTGGATGAAATATGGGCCGCTGAGGTGGAGGGACCAAGGCATCCAGGCCCCGTCGTATCTGCCGGAAAAGTGATCTTTTTCCTTGAAATCGATCCGGAAATCCATCAGGGGCGTCCGCTTGCCCGGGGCGCCGGCGGAGATCGGGAAGACCCGCGCGATGCGGCCGCGTTCGTAGAGAGCCAGATAACCCTTGCCGATGTCGATGAGGAGATACTGGGCGTAGCCCGCCAGGCTCTCTTCGTAATCCGCGAAAATCCTGGGCGTGCGGGCGAGGTCGAGGGGCACCATCAACTCGTCCGCCAGGATGGAGTTCGGCTGGGGAGTCCGCGTTTTGACGTAGTGCGGGTTGGTCGCGTTGAACGACGCAACCCGGTCCAGGCATAGCTCGCGCCGGGCGTAGAGCGTGGGGATCAGGCGGCAGAGCGTCGCTATCATGAACCCTTCCGGCATGGCGATGGCGACATAAGGGCCGTCGAACCTGGTCCCGCCGCCGACGACGGCGTAGCCGGCTGCCTGCAGTTCCCGGAGCAGCCCGCCGCCGGGCCCGCCCGCCTGCTTCCCGTCGACGGCCCGAGGCAGCTTCAGCGCTT
>JAQUMZ010000215.1 GCA_028717865.1 Elusimicrobiota bacterium
GGCCCTGCCCGCCTTGAACCCCGTCTCGCGCCTGGCTCCGGCATCCGGACTTGCGTCCGCCGCCCCGGCGCCCGCGGCCGCGCCGACGCTCTCGGCGGCGCCCGCCGCCGCGCCGTTCGAGAACCTGGGCCGGCTGGCGGAAGGCCTGCGGCCCGAGCTCGAGGCCCTGCAGTCACAGGAAGTCCAGGGGGAAGCCGCCCGGGGCCTCGCCGAGAGCCTCATGGCGCCCGTGCTCGGACGCGGGGCGCCCGCCGCGGAAACGGAGGTCGTGCCCTCCCTGCCCGAACGGACCGCCTATAAACCGCTCGTTTCCCAAGTCGCATTCTCCGAGGACGTGCCTGCGGCGCGCCGGGATTTGTTGCTGCAGTCCCTATCGCGGCGCAAGGCCGGCTGGAAGCGGGGGCTGGCCAACATGGGCCTGGACCTGGGTTTTTCCGCCGCGCCCGTCATGAGCGCGCGCTCGGCCAAGGACGTCAAGGGCGGCAAGACCGCCTTCGTCGTGGAATGGCGCCAGGGCGAGCTGCGCGTGGGCGTCTTCAAGGCCTACGTCTCCGCCAAGAACCTCGACCCGCAATTCTACCGCCTGGCCGCGCCGGAGCCGCCCAAGGAAAGGCAGCTCAAGATCCGCTTCGTCAAGTCCATAGTCCTGCCCGGAAGTCCCCTGGGCGTCGAGCAGAACGTTTCCGAATCCGACATCGCGGCGTTCCTGGAGACCGCGGGCCTGCGCCTGCTGCGCAAGAGCTGGGACGGCTATTACCAGGTCGCGGTGACCGGAAACGCCCGGCCCGAGGAGGTCGCCCGCAAACTCTCCGGCCGGAGCCTGGTGCTCTACGCCACGCCCGAGCTGTTCTCCGTGCCCGCGGCCAACCAGGTCCGGATAGCGTTCAAGAAGTCCACCGCCCGCTTGGTGGCGGAAGGAGTCTGGCAGGACACATACCTCAAGGACTCGGAGATCGGAGAACTGCTCGCCCGCTTCGGCCTGCGCGTGCTCTCCGTGGACCGCGGCGGGATTTACACCGCGGGCGCCGAGGGTCTGCGCGCCCAAGCCGCGGCGCGCGCCCTGCAGCTCAAGGCCGAGGTGCTCTACGCCGCGCCGGTCGAGTTCGCCCCGGCCTGGACCAGCCAGCTGATCGTCAAGTTCCGCGAATCCTACGTGTTCGACGCGGGCGGGATTTACGCCAAGAGCGCGGTCAGCGAGGACAACGTCGCCTCGGTGCTAAAGCGCCACGGCCTGCTGGTCGTCTCGGTCCTGGGCGAGCGCCTCTACAAGGTCGCCCGGGTCAAGGACGGCGCGCCGGCCAAGGCTTGGGCCGGGAAGGTCGCGGCCGAGCCGGTGGTGGAGTCCGCACTGCCCCTGGGCGGGCTATCCGAAGAAAAGGTGCGCGCGGCGGCCCACGGCGCGATCTCGCGCAAGGGCCGGCCGTGGTCGTCGACGGAATACAACGCCGCCTACGCGGAAGCGTATTGGAAGCTGGAGACCGCGGGGGCCACGCCGGAGCAAATGGGCCTGTTCCAGCGGCTCTGCGACGAGGCGCCGGTGCGCGGCGGCGGCTTCAACCCCTGGTCAGGAGACTGATCCGACAAATCGGCATAGGGGCGGGCGGGAAGCGTCCCCGCCCGACCCCTGCCACACCACCGGACATGCGGGTCCGCATCCGGCGGTTTGGATGGTTGAGGTTACGCGGCCAGTTGAGGCACCCCTGTTCGATTGAAGTGTTGGATGGGAAAGGCCATCTGTAGCGCCTTCGATCGCGAGGCTCGCCACCAGTGTCGAGCACGAGCCGACGCCATACCAGCCGCCAGCCCAGGAACACCCCGAACGCGCAGCTCTCTGTACACCGTCCTCCCATGCTTCCACTGCTTCAGTTGGATCGCGATCAGGCGACGGCGTATCCAGCCATCGAGGTCTTGGAATAGGCGGTTCCCTCCGGCCAGCCGGAAGTATTCTTTCCAGCCCGGCAGGTTGCCCTTGGCTACCCAAAAGCTGTAGCCCAGGAATTTACGGCGCCACGGTCTGTCCACCGCGTTTTTCGACTCGTTGACCTTCAGCCGGAGCTTCGTGTAGACGGCCTTGAGGCCCTCCATGACTCGTTCGCCCGCGCGTCGCGACCGCACATACACGTTGCAGTCGTCCGCGTAGCGCGCGAAGGCATGCCCGCGTTTCTCCAACTCTTTGTCCACGTCATCGAGGCTGTTACCAAAGATGCCCGCAGCCGAGGGGCCGGAATGGCTCACCGTATCCACCTCCACCCACCCAGGCTCCGGCACATCCCATGACTCGGTCTGGATTGGAATGCTCTGCCGCAGCCACCGCCCAGGCTTCGTCTTGCCATACACTTGCCGCCGCACCTTGCTTTTGTAGGGCGCCAGTCTCCGGTCCATCGTCGCCGGGCTCATCGCCAGAAGTTGTCTCACCTCTTTCTCGCTGAGCACCCACCGCCTTTTGATGGCCGGCATCCATAACGGCAGCGCCTCTTTCAGCCGCTTCGACCAAATGCACTGCGCAGCCTTCCAGACCTCCTCCAGAATCCGGATCAGCCGGTCGGGATATGTAGGCTCCCGATATCGAAACGGCCCTTCCGCAGCTGGTTCCTTGCCTCCCATCAATCGCTTGGCCTGCCGGCGGCCCCGGCCGAGCGTTTCGCTGACCTGCCCCAGCAACCGGCCTCTCTCCTTGCGTCCTTTCGCTGCTCGATACAACGCCTGCATTCTTCTCACGTACTCTCTCCTTGCCGACGGACCCATCCCTCATGCCTCCAAACGAAATATATCGCTCCGTTCGGGGACATCTTAGATGAGTTGACGACCTGGTTTTCGGGGTCATCTTACGTGAGTTGAAGCGCCTCATTGACAGAATCCGTTCCTCCTGTTATCCTCCTCGTTAGCAAGGCTTGGGGCTTTATGAAGAAGACCCTTTTTTGCGTCCTCGCGGCGCTGGCCATATCCGGCGCGCTGGCCGGCCTGAGGCAGCGCGGCGCCCTCTACCCGACGCAAGGCTGGCGCGACGCGCCCAACGAGGCCGCGCCGCGGCGCTTCAACAGCCAGGACAGCTCGGTGGCCTCGGTCTTGACCAACGCCCACGCGACCGCGCATTTCGACTTCAGCTTCGCCGAGGACCGCGCCTCCCTGCGGGATGTGTTCGCGGCGCTGGAGGGGAGCTACGCGCGGGTCACCGGGGAATTCAAGACGAGCCTACCCGAAAAGGTGAGGGTCGAGATTTATCCGGACCTTAAACTGTATCATCGCCGGACCTTCGGCGAGAGCGCGCCGGATTGGGCCGTGGGCAACTTCGATCCCGTGGACAAGACGCTGCGCATGGTCTCCACGAACCATCCGGGGCCGGCCCATTCCCGCAAGTCGGTGCTGAAGATCGCCGTCCATGAGTTCGTCCACTGCGTCATCCTGCATTTCCGCGGCGGCAGCCGGGACGGCCTGCCCAATTGGCTCGACGAGGGGACGGCGGAATATTTCTCCAACGGCTTCTCCAAGTCCGAGCGCAAGGCGGTCTTCAAGGCGGTCAGCTCGGGCCGGCTGCCGAGCCTGGCCGAGCTCGAGCGGGATTTCGTGAAGAGCGACGGCCACACGTTCTCCTACACCATCGTCGACTTCATCGTCGCGAGATTCGGCCGGGACGCGCTGCTGGCCTTGCTCAAGGATCCCGCGGCTTGCCAGGCGGCGCTCTCGATGACGAAGGCGGAGTTCGAGGCCGCATGGCAGCGGCGGCTGACGGAGGAGTTCAAGCCGCTGGACCTCAAGGCCGCCCAGTCCCTGCTGGAGAAGCAGAGAAAACCTTTTTGACCGGCCGCGTCAAGGTCCTTCTCTTTCCGTCAGCTTGGCCCATTTCTCGATCGACCGGCGATAACAAACCGGGAGCCGGATGTCTTTCAAGCCTGCCACGGGCCAAACCCGATGCTCCAGATGCTCCGCGCTCACCCGGGGCTTGAATTCGCTTTCCAAGCGGCAGCCATACGCCACGATGAACACGCGCCGTTCAGGGATCACCTCGAAGAGGTATGAGTCGATTGGATCGCGAACGGAAACCGACAGGCCAAGCTCCTCCAGGAATTCTCGCTTCAAGGCGGCGGCCGGCTCCTCCCCCGCCTCGATTCGGCCGCCGGGGAGTTCCCATTCGTCGCGCGGGTTGCGCACCAGCAGGGCTCCCCCCTGGTGAAGCAGGACGCCCTTGATCGAGATGGGATAATTCATGCCGTTCCCTCGCCGCTCGAATTTCTACGCCGCCGCTCATGCGCTCGCAAGAGCCGCCAGCCCAGTATCATGTTCATCGGGGAAACCGCCGCCAATGAGATCGCGCCAAAGACCGTGATGCGCGAGCAGAACGCCAGGTAGGTCCAGTCGGTGAAGATATCCGAGAGGCGGATCCCGGCCACGACCGCAAGCCAAGAAGGATTGGATCGCCATCGCGCCCAGGCGATGGCCTGGAAAAGCGCGAAGGCCGCCCAATTGGCGCCGCAGCGTCGCAGGAAACCGCCCGGATCGAAATAAGCCATGCCGTGGAAGACATGAAACCAGTATCGTGGGGCGAAGAAGGCCCAGAGCGCGAGGAGGACGTCGAGCGCGACGAGGCCGGCCAGCACGAGGTCGATCCGGCTTGCCGAGCTTTCTTCGGCACGCTTGACGGCGTCGGCGGACGCGGCGCTCTTAGGCGGCATTCGCCTGTTGCTGCGTGGCCCGCAACTTTTCCAATTGCGCGGAATCGCCCCCCATCAGACCGACACGAATTCCTTTCTTCCGCAGGATGGCGGTTGCCCTCAGGTTTAGGATTACTTGGCACACGAGCGAGACTATGGGGATTGGGCAGAGCTGAAGCAGCGCCCATAGCCACGGGGTCGAGGACTTTTCCGCTTTCGCCAGCTGATAAACAAAGACAATGCCGATCAGCCCCACGACGATCGGCGCATATCAAATGAAAAGAGCTGGGATCGAAAAAAGGATCAGCAAAAGTATGGCCTTCTGTTTTCGTCCGATTTCGTAAGTCTCCTGTTCCGTATAGTCCATCCGCTTATCCTCCGTTAACGAAAAGCCTGGCTGCAATTCCCATGCCTCTTATGGCAGTCGGCGGTTGGTATTGGTTTTTGACACGCATCCACACCCCGACGCTTTTGTTACCTATCTCCCCGGCCGTTCAGAGATCTCTTGTCATACCGAACAGCATCAGACATCTATGGCCATCATGTTCCCGATCGTCTTGAATCCGAATTTTTCGTATTTCGGCAGATTGCTGGAACAGGTTCCCACGATGACCGAGCCGCA